>NZ_LZMJ01000057.1:0-79742 GCF_001665495.1 Rhodococcus sp. 852002-51564_SCH6189132-a | reverse complement strand
CCCGCGGGGGGTACCCCCCCGCGGGGGGGCCCGGGAGCCGGGGGGAAACCCCCGGCCGGGGCCCCCCGGACCCGGCCCGGGCCCCCCGGCGGGGGCCCCCCCCGCGGGGGGGCAACGGTCGACAGGCCAGTCGCTGAGCAGATCGAGGCTGTGCACGCGATCAGCCTACGAGACGCCCCGGCGGCGCGGGGTCACCGGTCGGTACCGGTCACCAGTCGGCTTCGGTGTAGCGGATGACGCCGCGGATGTTCCTGCCCTCGAGCATGTCCCGGTATCCGTCGTTGATCTGCTCGAGGGTGTAGGTACGCGTGACCATGTCGGCCAGGTTCAGTTGACCGGACTTGTACAGGTCGAGCAGGTTGGGGATGTCGACGCGCGCGTTGCAGCCACCGAAGATGTTGCCCTTGAGGTCCTTCTGCAGCATCGAGAGCAGGAACGAGTTGAGCTTGACGTCCATGTCGGACATGTAGCCCATCGCCGTGACGACGCACCGGCCGCCCTTGGCCGTGAGTGTCAGTGCCGGATCGACCAGCTCGCCCTTCATCTCGCCCACGGTGATGATCGTCGAGTGGCACATGCGGCCCCACGTGATCTCCATGATGGGCACGATGGCCTCCTCGATGGAGGCGTAGGTGTGGGTGGCACCGAACTTGAGCGCCTGCTCCCGCTTCCACGGCTCCGGGTCGATCGCGAACACGTGGCGCGCACCCGAGGCGACGGCGCCCTGCAGAGCGCTCATGCCGACACCGCCGACGCCGATGATGGCGACCGAGTCGCCGGCCTTGACCTCGGCGATGTTCGTCGCCGAACCCCAGCCGGTGGGCACGCCGCAGCCGACCAGCGCCGCGAGCTCGAAGGGTACGTCCTTGTCGATCTTGACGACCTGGCTCTGGTTGACCGTCATGTACGGCGAGAAGGTGCCGAGGAGGCACATCGCGATCACGTTCTCGCCGCGGGCCTGAATGCGGTAGGTGCCGTCGGAGATCGCCTGGCCGCCGAGCAGTCCCGCCCCGAGGTCGCACAGATTCGAGTGCCCCGAGGAACAGGACGGACACCGTCCGCACGCAGGGATGAAGGACAGCACGACGTGGTCGCCCACCTCGAGACCCACCACACCCTCACCGACCTTGGTGATCACGCCCGAGCCCTCGTGACCACCCATGGCGGGGAAGGACGGCATCGGGGTTGCGCCCGTGACGATGTGATGGTCGGAATGGCACATGCCGGCGGCTTCCATGCGGATCTGCACTTCGCCCGCGACGGGATCGCCGAGGTCGATCTCCTCGACGGACCACGGTTCGTCGATGCCCCACAGCACTGCACCCTTGGTCTTCATCTGGCTCGCCCTCCATCGCATTGCCGGTTGTGCACGTGACGATAGCCACAATCGCACAGAATTGGAACAGGTTCTACATGCTTTCCCGGTCCGGTGGGACACCCGCGCTCGATACGGTGAGAGGCAGTCCCGCGGGTCACCACCGCCCGAGCGTCCGAGGAGATGCCGTGTCCGACAATCCGGAACTCACTTTCCACGGGGCGGCGAGAACCGTCACCGGTTCGTGCGCGACGGTCGAACTCGGCGACGCGCGGATCCTGATCGACTGCGGACTGTTCCAGGGCTCCCGCAGCCTCGAGAACCTGAACGTCGCAGAGTTCGCGTTCCCCCCGGAGTCGGTCGACGCCGTGATCCTCACCCACGCCCACATCGACCATTGCGGCCTGCTCCCCAAGCTCGTCGCCCGCGGCTTCGACGGCCCGATCTTCTGCACGGCCCCCACAGCGGAATTGCTCTCGTTCATGCTTGCCGACTCGGCTCGCATCCAGGAGTTCGAGGCCCAGCGCCGCAATCGGCGACGCGACCGCGCGAACCGCGCCGAATTCCACCCGATCTACACCGAGGAGGACGCCCGGCTCGCCGCCTCACGCGCCCGGCCGATACCGCTCGAGGAGTGGTTCGAACCGGCGCCCGGTTTCCGGGTCCGCCTGTGGAATGCCGGACACATCCTGGGATCGGCCTCGGCGGAGATCGAGGCCGGCGGTGTGCGGATGTTGTTCTCGGGGGATCTGGGGCCGGAACAGAAGGCCTTCCACGCCGATCCGGAAGGTCCGACCGGACTCGACTACGTCGTCTGCGAATCCACCTACGGGGACCGCTCACGCCCTCGACTCACGATCGCCGAGCGCCGCGACCTCCTCGCCCGGGAGGTGAACGAGGCACTCGGGCGGGGCGGCAACCTGATCGTGCCGTCGTTCGCGCTCGAACGCACCCAGGAGTTGTTGCTCGACATCGGATATCTGCTCGATGACGAGCGTATTCCGGGGGTGCCGGTCTTCGTCGACTCCCCGCTGGCGATCCGCGCGACCGACGTCTTCGCCGCACATGCCGGAGAACTCGAGGATCTCGACGGCCGGAACGTCTTCCGCCATCCGGGCATCCGGTACACCACCGAGGCCGAGGAATCGATGCGGATCGACAGCTACGATCGCGCGATCATCATCGCGGCCTCCGGGATGTGCGAGGCGGGACGGGTTCGGCACCACCTGCGGAACAACCTCGCCCGCCCCGACTCGACGGTGCTCTTCGTCGGCTATCAGGCGCAAGGCACGCTCGGCAGGGTGATCCTCGAGGGTGCCTCGAAGGTCCGGATCTCGGGTGAGGACATCGATGTCCGGGCACGGATCCGGCGGATCGACAGCTACTCCGCGCACGCCGATCGCGGCGAGTTGGTGCAATGGGTCGGGCAACGCGCGCCGATCTCCGGTGCAGTCTTCCTCGACCACGGAGAACCCGATGCGCTCGCCGCCTTCACGGCGGCGCTGCACGACCTCGATGCCGGACTGAACGTGGTCGTCCCGGAGATCGGCGCCCGATACCGGCTCGTGGCGGGCGGTCCGCCCGAGCACATCGCCACGGTCGCACCCCCGGCGCCGGTGCACGTCGGCCGCGACTAGCAGAACGAGTACGCCGAGTTCGCTACCGGTCTGCGCGACCAGCTGCTCGAGATCGACGACCCGCGCACCCGGGAGCGCGCGATCGCTGCGATGCGGAAGGTGCTCGACGAATACCGCACGGGTGCCCAGACCCCGGAGGAGCACCGGCGCCACTCGAGGCCGGGCCGGCGCAAGCCTCCGCCCCGCCGGAGGCGCCGTTTCTGAGCGTGATCCTCATGTTCGACCGCGGCGAGGGCCGCCGCATCGGCATCGGACAACGGAGGACGAACCATGACGACGAAGGCGCTCGCGCCCGACGTATCCACGTGGCCGGCAGAGAACCCGCAGCTCATCGGCAGCCGCTGCGACGACTGCTCCGCGACCACATGGCCCACCCAGCCGCGTTGCCCCCCGGTGCAGCGGGGCAAACTTCTCGGAGCTGCTGCTGCCGCGTCGCGGCACGCTCGTGGCATGGACCACGCAGGGCTTCGTGCCGATCTGATCCGCACACATCCCATCGAGGAGTTCCCGACATCGTGAACGACGTTGCCATCATCGGGGTGGGCCTTCACCCGTTCGGTAGATTCGGCGCCAACCGGCATTCCCTTCACCAACGTGTTCAACACGTGCGCGACGTCCGCTTCACCGCCGATCCCGCCATGCTCGGTCTGCCCGCCTGGTACGCCGAGAACGGACAGTTCGTCACCACCAAGTTCTTCGGCATGAAGGCGAACCGCTACGCCATCGACCACAACATCTCGCACAAGACGCTCGCACGGGTCGCGGCGAAGAACTACCGCAACGGCGGCCTCAACCCGAATGCCTTCCGCCGCACGGAGTTCAACATCGACGACATTCTGTCGTCGCCGATGCTCAACTACCCGCTCACGGCGAAGATGTTCTGCGCGCCGGACGAGGCTGCCGCAGCGGTGATCATGTGCCGCGGCGATCTGGTGTCGAAGCACACTACCGAAACGCCGGTCTACCTGCGCTCCAACGCGATTCGCACGCGCACCTACGGCGCGTACGAGGTCCGTGTGACGTGGGCGTCGGTCGAGGAGGACGTCTCCCCCACCGTCTACGCAGCCAAGGCCGCCTTCGAGGGCGTCGGCACCAGCCCCGAGGGCGTCGGCATCGGCCCCGAGGGCGTCGAGGGAGCCACCGCGATCGGCGGATCCCTCCCTGCGAACACCGACGGGTGGTCTCATCGTCAACGGTGAACCCGTCGACGTCTCCGGCATCCGCCAGGTCCACGAACTGGTGTTGCAGCTGCGCGGTCCGGCCGGCGAGCGGCAGATTCCGGGCGAGCCGAAGGTTGGCCTCGCCCAAGTCCACGGTGCCCCGGCACCGCAGCCGCATCGATCCTGTCACTCCGAGCACCACGTAACCGCACGAAAGTTCGGTCGCCGCACGAGATCCCAAGTGCGGTGGCCGAACTCGTCCCAGGGACACCGCGAGGCCGGAATCACAGCACCCCGAGGCACTTTTCGCAACCGGAGGAAGGTACTGTCCAGCTCAGCGAGTCGAACGCGGGGGACGACTCTCGGCATCACTTCGAGTCGAGGCGTTCATCCGTGCGTCGATCCGTCGTGTCCCGTCGTGGCTTCCGCAGCCTTGCGGTCGGTCTCGCAGGCCTCTCGTCGCTCGTGTTCGGCACCGCCACCGCGCACGCCGATCCCGAGCAACCCGACGCCGAGCCCGCCACCGCCTACGTCGAGGGCGTCGACGAGGTGACCGACCAGCACTGGACGGTCCGCGTCTATTCCCCGGCCGTGGATACCGTGATCCCCCTGGACGTCCTGCGTCCGGCCGATCCGCGCGAGCCGCGGCCGGTCGTCTACGCCCTCGGCGGCGCGGGTGTCGGGGTGATCGACGGCACCGGGTGGATGGAGAGCAGCGACATCGCCGAGTTCTTCTCGGACAAGAATGTCAACGTGGTCATCCCCGCCACCGGCAACTTCGGCTACTTCACCGACTGGGATCTCGACGATCCGGTTCTCGGTCGCAACCAGTGGCAGACCTTCCTCCTCGAGGAACTGCCGCCCGTCGTCGACGAACTGCTCGACACCGACGGCAAGCAGTCGATCATCGGGATGTCCATGAGTGCCGGCTCCGCGCTGGACCTCGCGATCCGGAGCGGCGACCTGTACTCCGGCGTCGCATCCCTCAGCGGATGCGTGCGCACCAGTGATCCGGTCGGTCAGCTGTACGTGAGGCTCGTCGTCGAGCGCCGCGGCAAGGGCGACGTCGAGAGCATGTGGGGTCCGGCCGACGGGTCCGCGCTGGACCGAGCACGACGTCTACCTCAATGCGGAAGGCTTGCGCGGCAAGGCCTTGTACCTGTCGAGCCGCAACGGTCTGCCCGGCACGTACGACGTCCCCGGTCAGGAACGCGCGGCGGGTGAATCGTTCGCCACGCAGATCGTCGCAGGCGGAGCGATCGAGGCCGCCACGAATGCCTGCACGCGCCAGCTGGTGGACCGGCTCGAAGCGCTCGACATCCCGGTCACGGCCGAACTCGATGCCGACGGAACGCATTCGTGGGGTTACTGGGAGGACGACCCGCGCAAGGCGTGGCCGATCCTCGCCGAGTCGATGGGCGCTGAGGCCTGATCGCGAGGCTTCGCTCGCGGGGGGCCTGATCGCAAGGCTTCGCTCGCGGGGGGCCTGATCCCGAGGCGTCACTCGCCGGGGTCCAACCGGATCCGGGCGACCACCGAACGGTGATCCGCCCTGGGAAGGTCGTCGGAGTCGAACGCGACGGCCGTCCCGTTCCCGACGAGGATGTGATCGATCGCCACCAGCGGCGGGCCGGGTTTGTCGGTCGGATAGGTACGCACCGCCCCCGCTCCCGCCTGCTCCGCGGCATCGGCGAAACGCCCCGAGAGCAACGCGCGGAACTGCGCATGGTCGTAGGTGGCGTTGAAATCGCCACCCACGACTGCGGGGACGTCGGCCGTAGATCGATCGAGGATGTCCTGCAACCGTGACAGTTCGGCAGCCCAGTCCTGCGCGTCGAACACCGGTGGGACCGGGTGGAACGCGTGGACCGCGACCGGTCCCGCTCCCGGTACGTCCGCGAGCGCAGAGAGTTGACGGAAGACGAATCCGTCGTGCTCGACGGTGTCCGACAGCGGAAATCGGCTCCAGATCCCCGTTCCCGACGCCAACTCTCCGGGGACGAGATACCGATGGGGTAACAGCTCGTCGAGACCGGCACGGGTGAGTCCATCGACCCCCGCAGAGGTGAGTTCGTTCACCGTGAGCAGGTCGACGTCGCGGTCCCGGACCCGGGACACGACGACCTCGGGATCGGCACCCCTGTCGAACAGAATGTTCGCGTGCATCACGGTGATATCGGGACCCGCACCGGCCGCAGCCGTCGCGACGTGGAGAGGCGCCTGGGTCCAGACCGCAGTCGCAGCAATCGCACCCGCAACGAGGGCCCCGAATAGGCGTCGACGGACGGCAAAGGCGATCAGCCCGATCACCGCACCGGCCATCAGATACGACGCGCCGGACGCTGCGAGCACCAAGGATTGGGCCGACCACCTACCGAAGTGGAGCGCGAGACCGACCGCGCCTGTCGCGGTTGCCGCCCACCCGAGAACGTCCGATCCGAGCCGGAGCCACTTCGCCGTCACCACGCCACACAACCATGCCGCAGGTCGCGTGCGCGAGGACCCGTCACCGATCGGAGCGGGAGGCGATCGCGGCGAGGTGCGTCGCGAGCCGGTCCGCGGCCGCCCGAAGTTCCGGTGGCTCGAGGACGACCGCCTCGAAACCCATTCGCGCGACGTGCATCACGACCCAGTCCGGGTCGTCCGCGCCGACGACGAGCACGCACCACCCGTCCTCGTCGTCCTCGACCCGCCCGACCTGCGGCGGCACCATGTCGCGCACCTGGCCGGCGTCCGCCCGCAGGCGGATCCGCGCGATGTACCGGTAGGGCGACTCCGTCACGGACCGCTGGACGTACGACACCGGATCGGGATGCTGCCGCGGCCGGAACCGCCAGGTCGTGAGGGACACGTCGCGCATCCGGTCGAGCCGGAAGGTGCGCCAGTCGTCGCGATCGACGTCCCATGCCATGAGGTACCAGCGCTGTCCGGCAGCGACCATCCGCACCGGTTCGACGGTGCGCTCGTCGTCCGCCTCCTGCCGGGTGGTGTACCGGAACCGCACACGGGTCGCGTCGCGGCACGCGCGGGCCAACGCCAGCAGCGTGTCGGCGTCGATCTCGGTGCCCGCGCCGACGACGGTCTCGGTGGCCCCGTAGATCGCCCGCACCTCCGCGCGCAGACGCGGCGGCATCACCTGATCGAGCTTTGCCAGTGCGCGCAGGGCCGCCTCGGCGGCACCGGCGATGGTGCTGCCCGACGCCAGTCGCAGCGACACCGCCGTGGCGATCGCTTCGTCGTCGTGCAGGAGCAGCGGCGGCAGTCTCGTGCCGGCACCGAGCTGATAACCACCGCCGACACCGGGGGTCGCGCGGACGGGATAGCCGAGGGCGCGCAGCCGATCGACGTCGCGGCGCGCCGAGCGATCGGTCACGCCGAGTTCCGCAGCCAGTTCGTCAGCGGTCCACGAGGGGCGACTCTGCAACAGCGCAAGCACCCTCAGAACCCGTTCGGTGGTCGACTCGACGGTCACACGACGATAGTCGCACGGATCACGGACCGAAGCTGTCCGGAATATGCGCCAACCTGGAGCCATGACAGAACTCGGCTGGAACCACCTACTGCGACAGCAACTCGACTATCCGGTTCGCCGTCGCCTCGACGGCCTCACCGACGACGAGTACTTCTTCGAGCCCGCACTCGACTGCTGGAGTGTTCGGCCGCGCGGGACGGGCACCGCTCCCCTACTGGGAGGCGCCGGGGCGATGACCATCGATTTCGCGGTCCCCGAACCGGATCCGCCGCCCATCACGACCATTGCGTGGCGGCTCGGGCATGTGATCGTCGGCGTGCTGGCGATGCGCAACGCGAGCCATTTCGGACGCACAGCCACCGACTACATGTCGTTCGAGTACGCAGCGACCGCGGACGAGGCCCTCGCCCAGCTCGATGCCGAACTCGCCACGTGGATTGCGGGCGTCGAGTCTCTCGGGGAAGACGGACTCGCCCGACCGTGCGGTGAAGCCGAAGGACCGTACGCCGAGTACCCGATGGGCGCGCTGGTCCTGCACATCCACCGCGAACTCATCCATCATCTGTCCGAGGTCTGTCTTCTGAGGGACCACTACCTGCACACCCGTACCCGCGCCCGACAGGAGGCGAGCTGACATGGCCCGCGACATCCAGATCACGTTCGACTGCGCCGATCCCGCGGCTCTCGCGGACTTCTGGGCGGACGCCCTCGGCTACGAACTCCAGAAGCCGCCCGGCAATTTCGTGTCGTGGGACGACGCGCTCGACGCGATGGGGGTGCCACTCGAACGACGCAACGACGCGTCGGGCATCGTCGACCCGGACGAGGCAGGGCCCCGACTGTTCTTCCAGAAGGTGCCCGAGGGCAAGCAGGCCAAGAACCGGATGCATCTGGACGTGCGTGCCGCGCCCGGACTCGACGGCGCCGAGCGCATGGCCGCCCTGGAAGCCGAGGCCGAACGGCTCGTCGCACGCGGGGCCACGCGCCTGGAGCGTCACGACCCGGCGCCGCCGTTCGGGGCCGGCCACATCGTCATGGCCGACCCCGAGGGCAACGAATTCTGCCTCGACTGAGACTTCGCATGGTCAGGCCGGTTCCGAGACCCAGTGGACGAGTTGCCAGATGATCCCGTTCGGATCGGCGAACTGGCAGTACCGTTCACCCCACGGCTCGGTCTCCGGCTTGGTCACGACCGTCGCACCGGCTTCCGCGATGCGCGCGAACTCGGTGTCGACGTCGTCGACGACGAAGGCGATGAGCATGCCCTGACCGGCCGGGCCGGCGACGGATTCCGGCTTGAAGGTCGACAGCCCGGTACGCAGGAACACGATGTTGAATCCTGCGTCCGGGTGAGTCAACGAGACGAATCCGTCCGCCGACATCTCCTCGGTGAAACCGAAGTGCCGGATCGCGAAATCTGCCGATGCGGCAGTGTCGGCGACGTTGAGCGACAGTGCTGTGGACTTGATTTTCATAGGACCTCCCCCAGAGCAGAAACCTTGTACGGCGTATAGAGTACTCCCGAGAGCGAGTTTTCGGGAGGCATTTATGGCGCGCGATCTGATCGACCTGCTGTGGCGCGAGCATCCCGACGCGCCGACCGGTGGTTCCCGCGGGCCGAAAGCCAAGATCACCACCACATCCGCGGTGGACGCTGCGGTAACCGTCGCCGACGCGGTGGGCCTCGACGCGGTGACGATCCGTCGCCTCGCGACCGATCTGGGCGTCTCCGCCATGGCCCTCTACACCCATGTCGGGTCGCGCGACGACCTCCTCGTCCTCATGGTCGATCGGGTCCACGCCCGGCAACCCCGGCCGCCCTACGAGTCCCCGTCGTGGCGGGATCGGGTACGGCAGGTCGCCGAATCCGAACTCGAGCACTACGCCGCACACTGGTGGCTGCTGGACGTCGACGATCAGCGCACGGCCCTCGGCCCCGGCACGATCGCGAAGTACGACCACGAACTCCACGCCTTCGACGGCACGCCCCTCGGCGACATCGATCGCGACGCCGCGCTCACGTTCGTCGCGGACTTCGTGCGGGGTGCGGCCCGAGCCCGACGACCTGATCCGCACGCCGCCGACATGGGCGAGGCCTGGGCGCGATGGAACGAGCGACTCGCGCACTATCTCGGTGACGACCATCCCCTCGCACAGCGGGTGGGAGCGGCGGCCGGAGCAGAGATGAACGCCGCCTACAGCCCGCACCACGCATGGGAGTTCGGGCTGCAGCGCGTCCTCGACGGGCTCGAACCGCTCGTCTCGAATGGCGGGGTACGACCCACCGGGGAATGATTTCCCCGAAGGTTCGTACGAGAGATTCGAGGATTTCATGAAGCGATTCGCCGCGGGCGTGCTCGGTTGTGCCGCAATCGCCTTTGCAGTGCCGGCCACGGCGTACGCAGATCCCGGCACACCTACGCTCCCCACGGAGGACTACTCCGGGTGCCGCTTCGCGTCGATCTCCGCGGAATGCCGCTGGGAAACGCTCCTCGCCAGCTTGGCCGGCCTGTTACCGACCGGATCCGCGGAGGCCGGACCCACCATCCGGTAGAAGCCGTCACGACTTGGGTGGATCCGCCCCCGCTTTCCGGGGTCGGATCCACCCGAATCGCATCACCTCTCGCGCACCTCTTCGAGCCTGCGGATCAACGTCGCCGCGTCGAACGGGCCGGTGTGCCGGGCGAGGTCCGATCCGGTGGCGCCGAGGTAGAAGGTGGGCGTTCCGAAGACGTCGCTGGTCTCGGCGTCGAGATCGTCGTCCTCGACACGGTGACGATACCGCCCCAGGCGAAGGTCCTCGTCGAACCTGTCCATATCGAGACCCAACTGCTGGGCGTGTTCGTAGATCTCGTCGCGGGACAGAGCGTCGCTGTGGGCGAACAGGTGGTCGTGCATGTCCCAGAATCGTCCCTGCGCCGCCGCAGCCTCGGCCGCTTCGGCGGCGAACCGGGCGTGCGGGTGGTGTTCATCGAGGGGAAGGTGCCGGAAGACGTACCGCAGGTCGTCGCCGAAGTGCTCGCGCACGTCGCGGATGCTGCCGGTGGCCTTGCTGCAGAACGGGCACTCGAAGTCTCCGTACTCGACGAGTGTGAGCGGAGCGTCGACCGGTCCCCGTATGTGGTCGCGGTTCGGATCCACCGGACGCAGCAGCACGAGCCCGGCAGATCCCTGCGGCGGATTCAGGCGGTCGGACAGCCGGAACAAAGCCCAGCCCAGCGCCGTGGCGAGAACAGCCGCGAGAAGGACGCCGATTCGGGCGTCGTTGGCCGCTTCGGGAGATTCGATCGCCAGATCCACGATGAACAGTGAGATCGTGAACCCGATGCCGGCGAGCGCGGCACCCCCACCGACGTGCGAGAGGGTGAGTCCCGGCGGCAGGCTGCCCGGACGCAGGCTCGAGAAGACGGCAGTGGCCGCGGTGATGCCCACGAGTTTGCCCACCACGAGACCGAGGACGACTCCCCACGTGATCGGCGACCGGATCGCAGTGCCGACGGTCTCGGCGGAGATCACCACACCCGCGTTGGCGAGGGCGAAGATCGGCACGACGAGGAACGCCGTGTACGGCTGGTAGAGCCGTAGCAGCCGCTCGTTCACGGACACGGCGCGGAGCACCCCGAGTTGCGCGGCGCGCGCGTAGTCGGAGTTGGGCGACTGGCGGAACGCCCGCGTGAGTTCGCCGGCGCGCTCCACCTCGCTGCGGCGCGGCGGATAGACGGGAAGGATCAACGCGATCAGTACACCGGCGAGGGTCGGGTGCACACCGGATTCGTAGAACGCCACCCACGTCCCTGCCGCGACGACGAAGTAGACGACGCCCCGCCACACCTCGAGCCGGCGGAACTGCAGGATCAGCAACAGTCCGATCGCGGCAGGTATCAGGTAGACCGGCTGCAGATCGTCGGTGTAGACGAAGGCGATGATGGCGAGGGCGCCGATGTCGTCGGCCACGGCCAGCGTGAGGATGAACACGCGCAGGCGGGCCGGGCAGCGGGGTCCGACCAGCGCGAGCGCACCGAGCACGAAGGCGGTGTCGGTGGACACGACCACACCCCACGCTCCTGCGGCCTCCCCGCTGGGGTTGAGCAGCAGAAACAGTCCCGCAGGTAGCGCGAGCCCCGCGATTGTCGCCACGAGCGGGACCGCGGCGCGCGTCCGGTCGGTGAGCTCTCCCATGGTGAGCTCGCGTTTGACCTCGAGGCCGACGACGAAGAAGAACAGCGTCATGACGGCGTCGTTGACCCAGTGCTCGAGGTCGAGATCGATGCCGTAGTCGCCGATGCTGATGCTGAGAGGTGTGTGCCAGAACGCCTCGTACGAGTCGCCCAGGTTGGCCCAGACCAGAGCGATCAGGGTCGCCGCGAGTACGACGCCTGCCGCGAGCGTGTCGTCGTCCGTGCCGTCGCGGACCCCTGCCAGAAGGTCGGACGCCCGGCGGAGCGTCGTCGGATTCTCGTCGACCGTCATGTGCTCCCTCGTTCCGCAATCCGCTCCGAGCAACTCGGTGCCGGTGAGTACACCGACGACATCGCACAACGCCGGGCGATTATTTCCGGTATCGGCCGTTCGAACCTGCATTGTCCGAACACAACAATGCAACCGGTTCCGCCGTACAGGAGGCGGAATGCACCCCTCCGACTACCGACCTCATCCGAAACTAGACCGAATCGTTGTGCCAACAACCGATTTCGGCGTTTCGACAGCCCGACCGTTACATTCCGCCGCTACCTGTCGCCTCGACGGAGGATAGCCCTGCGCGTCCGCCCCGGGTATCGTCACGATCCACCGAAGCATCGGTTCCGAACAACCCTCGGCGAGAACAACTTTCCTAAGTTCTCTTACGGAGAGGAGGTGGATCCGTTGCTGCACACGGGGACGATCCGAAGAGCCCGATGGATGTTGATCACCGCACTGGGAGCAGGGGTGCTCGTCGCGGCGACGACACATCAGCCCGTCCCTGGGGACGGGACCGACCCGACGGTCGCGCATGTCCGGTCGTCACACTCCTCGGTCCCGGCGTGTGCGCCGCCGGACGGCGCGCCCGCCTGGCGTCCGGACGAGCTCGGCGACCACGCGGATCCACCGGCTGCGATCGGAGCGGTGGCGAACGGACGGATCGGAGGCGTCTTCCATCCGTCCACCACGGTTCGACTGGTCGGCCTGGACGTGTGCGAGCAGTACATCGACCGCAGCATCGTCACGACGAGCGAGGGTTGGTTCCTGTTCACCGGTCTCATGCCGGGTCGCTACACGCTGTTGGGAGACGACGGAACGGTGCTCACCGAGGTCGAGGTCTCCGCCGAGTCATCGGATCACCCCGGACTGGTGCCGGCCCCTGGTTAGGCCGTCAGCACGAGGAGGTAGCCGCCGCCGGCCGACTCGATCCTGGTATCGAACCGCACTCCCGGCTCGAGGCGCGACAAGCGGTCGAGGAGCCATTCGGAGGCGTCCTCCGCGTCCGACTTCTCGGGACACCGGGCAACGGCGACGCGACCACCCTTGCGGGTGAGCTGCTCGACGACGCCGATGATGGGCGCCGGGTCGACGACGAAGAGCCGGTCGGACCACGGCACGACGGGTTTGACGGCACCCTTCTTGGTGTTGCAGGCGCGGTGCGCGAGTCGCTCGACTCCGCCCTTTCCCTTGCCACCCTTCTTGGCGGTGTTGATGCTGTCGATGCTGGGACCGCGCGGGTCGTTGACCGACATGTCGGGGTCCACGGGCTCGTCGCACAACCAGCAACGCCACGCCTCGTGCTCACCGACTTCTCGAAGGGTGCTCATGGGGTCGAACGCTACCGTTCCGACAAGCAGGAACATCTCGCGGCCATGAGCGAAGGATGTGGGGCGGGCGGGGCTCGAACCCGCGACCAGCGGATTATGAGTCCGCGGCTCTAACCGACTGAGCTACCGCCCCGTCGCGACGACACGCGTCGCACAGTGCCGCACTGCTCGCACGGCGCGATCGAATGCTACCCGGACACAGCGTGCAACACGCTGCCGGGTGCGGAGTAACAGAGATCACATCGGTGGATGTTCTGCCGCATAGGCGCCCCGGAAGCACAGAATCCTCCCACCCGTGACGGGTGGGAGGATTCTGTAGGCGCTCCCCCGGCTGGACTCGAACCAGCAACCGTTCGATTAACAGTCGAATGCTCTGCCAATTGAGCTACAGGGGATTGTCCTGCGGCGCTCCGCGGTTTCCCCCGGTGCGTGAAAAACCATAGCGTCCCACCCACCGCAGCACCAAATCGCCTGCTTGTGGGCATGCTGCGGGGTCATCGGGCAGGATGGGGACGACGCAGTCACAGGTGGAAGGACAACACATTGATGGGTTTGCTGGTCGGGGTCGCTGCGGGATACGTACTCGGCACCCGAGCGGGTCGCGCGAGGTACGAACAGATCAGCAAGACGGCCAAGGCGGTGGCCGCGAGCCCCGTCACGAAGAAGGCGATCGAGGTGGGCCGGCAGAAGCTCGCCGACTCGCTCAGTCCTCAGCCCAAGCTCGAGCCGATGAAGCCCATCGACGAGACGACCACGATCATGATCCCGCGGGACCAGTTGAAGAAGTAGACGGTCAGCCGGCCAGGCCGTCACCGATGGCCTGGTCGAGCAGGCTCCGCCGGTACTGTTCGAGCGCCATGAGGTCGCCGAGCAGGGCGTGGAACTCCTCGGACTCGGTGGCCGGGGAAATCCGCTGCAGTTTGGACTTCAGTTCGGCCACCTGCTCGCCGACCCAGACCTCCTGCAGCCGGGCCAGCACGCCACCGATGTAGCGCGGCAGCCGGTCCTCTTCGGCGGGGACGGGTTCGACGGCGAGTTCCATCACGAGCGAGTGCGCGACGGGATCGGTCGCTGCCCTGCCGACGGCGTCGACCCACTCGGCTCCCCCGAGGCCCGCTGCAGTTCCGCCGGCGTCGGCGACGGCCTGCCGCACGGCCGCGTACGCAGGGTCGGTGAAGGTCTCCGGCGGCAGGGAGTCGAAGACGGTCCCGGCGATACCCGGATACTGCAGCGCGGCCTTCAGCGCGTCGCGCTGCGGCCACAGCGTCGGATCATTCGGCCGAGGGCGGCGCAGGGCCGACACGGGCTCCGCCGTGGCCGTCGCGGGCCGCGCCTTGGCTTCCGGTGCACGAACTCCTCGCCGTGCCTCCTCCTGCACACGCCGACGCACGGTGGGGATGTCGTCCCATCCCGTCCAGTGCGCGAGTTGCACCGCGTAGTTGTCGCGGATCGTGCGGTCCTTGATCCGGCCCACGACGGGGACACATCGGCGCAGGGCCTCGACGCGACCTTCGACGGTGTCGAGATTGTGTTCGGCGAGAATCGATTTCACGACGAACTCGAACATCGGGGTGCGGCGGGCCACGAGGTCGCGCACCGCACCGTCGCCCGACTGCTGCCGCAACTCGCACGGGTCCATGCCCTTGGGGGCGATCGCGACGTAGGTCTTCGCGGCGGTCTTCTGATCGCCCTCGAACGCCTTCATCGCCGCCGCACGACCGGCGTCGTCGCCATCGAAGGTGTAGATGACCTCACCGCGGAAGAAGCTGTCGTCCATGAGCAGGCGACGCAGCAGCGCGAGATGTTCGTCACCGAAGGCAGTGCCGCACGCGGCGACCGCGGTCTTCACGCCGGCCAGGTGCATGGCCATGACGTCGGTGTAGCCCTCGACGATCACGGCCTGGTGCGACTTGGCGATCTCGCGCTTGGCGAGGTCGAGGCCGAACAACACCTGAGACTTCTTGTACAGCACCGTTTCCGGTGTGTTCATGTACTTGGCGGTGATCTGGTCGTCGTCGTACAGACGGCGGGCACCGAAGCCGATGACGTCGCCCGCGAGATTGCGGATGGGCCACAGCAGTCGACGGTGGAAGCGGTCGATCGGACCGCGGCGACCCTGCCGGGACAGTCCTGCGGCCTCGAGTTCCGAGAATTCGAATCCCCGGCCGAGGAGGTGCTTGGTGAGCGCGTCCCAGCCGGCGGGTGCGTAGCCGCAGCCGAACGTCTCGGCGGCTGCCTGGTCGAAGTTGCGTTCGGTCAGGTAGTCGCGGGCGGCCTGGGCGTCGGGCGCGCGCAGTTGCTCGGCGTAGAACTGTTGGGCGGCCGCGTTCGCCGCGACCAGCCGGGCACGCGTGCCCCGGTCGCGTTGGACGGACGGACCGCCGCCTTCGTAGTTCAGCGTGTAGCCGACACGCTCGGCGAGTTGCTCGACGGCTTCGACGAAGCTGACGTGTTCGATCTTCTGCAGGAACGAGTAGACGTCGCCGCCCTCACCGCAGCCGAAGCAGTGGTAGTGCCCGTGATTGGGCCGCACGTGGAAAGACGGGGACTTCTCGTCGTGGAAGGGACACAGGCCCTTGAGCGAGTCGGCGCCTCCGCGCTTGAGTGCGACGTACTCGCCGACGATGTCCTCGATGCGCACGCGGTCGCGAATGGCCGCGATGTCTCTGTCTGAAATACGGCCGGCCACGAGACGAGTCTAAGCCGCCGGGCAGACTGCCCGGCACGACGGTCCGGCGCAACCCACACCCGCGAGCGCGTAAGCGCGTCCCTCCGGACAGATGCACGGCGCCGGACTCGTGCTTGTGTCCGCGAAGGGCGCAAACGTCGGTGTCAGCCCCAGCTCGCCTGCGCGGCGAGGCTGTCCCGGTCGATCCGTTCGAGGCGCGATTCGGTGCACGACGCGATCTGATCGACCACGACCCGTACCTTCGCAGCATCGTCGGGCGCGGCCTCCCAGGCGGCGACGAAGAACGGGTCGAGACCGACCGGCGCGGTGCGCAGTAGCCACTCGGCGACGCGGTGGATGCGTTCGCGTTGCGATTCCTGGCGGGTGCGGTGGGCGCGGTCGGACATGACGAACTGCAGCGCCATCGTCTTGAGCAACGCGACCTCCGAGACCACGATCGGCGGGACCACGAGGTCGGCGTCGTACCGGGTGACGCGTCGGCCTTCCGTCGCCTCCCGGGTCCCGAGGATCGCTGCGTTGGCGAAGCGGCCCACCAGCTCGCTGGTCAGCTTCTTGAGCGCGACCGAGCAGGCGAGGGTGCCGTCGAAGGTGCCGACGGCGCGGACCACCGGCATGGAGGACAACCGCTTCGCCGCCTCGGTGAGCTCGGCCGGGTCGAGACCCGAGAATTCGCGCATGCCCACCTCGATGAGTCCGGCGACATCGTCGGGATCGTCGAGCATCCGCAGGTCGATGCGACCGTCGATCACACCGTCCTCGAGGTCGTGCACCGAGTACGCGACGTCGTCGGACCAGTCCATGATCTGCGCCTCGAGGCACTTGCGGCGCTCGGGTGCGCCTTCGCGGATCCAGTGGAGGATCTCGGCGTCGTCGTCGTACGAGCCGAACTTCGCGCCCGGGCGCGGACGCGTCCAGGGGTACTTGAGCGTCGCGTCGAGCGAGGCGCGGGTGAGGTTGAGACCGGCGCTCGAGCCGTCCGGATAGAGGATCTTCGGTTCGAGGCAGGTGAGGATGCGCAGGTTCTGCGCGTTGCCTTCGAATCCGCCGCAGGACTCCGCGACCGCGTCGAGTGCCCGCTCGCCGTTGTGCCCGTAGGGCGGGTGCCCGATATCGTGGGCGAGGCCGGCCAGGTCGACGAGATCGGGGTCGGCGCCGAGCCCTTCGCCGATGCTGCGGCCGATCTGCGCGACCTCCATCGAGTGCGTCAGACGGGTGCGCGGGGTGTCGCCGTCACGGGGGCCGACGACCTGTGTCTTGTCGGCCAGGCGGCGCAGGGCCGCGCAGTGCTGCACGCGCGCACGGTCGCGTGCGAAGGCGGTCCGCTCGGACGCCGCTCCCTCGGACCCGGCGAGCGCCGAGGTCTTGCGCGGCTCGGCGACGCGCCGTTCGAGATCGTGTTCGCTGTAGCCCTGCATCACACTGCCTTCCGTCACCGAAGACCCTACGTTCCGCCTCACTGCTGCGCCGTGTACGGGAAATCGGCGGAGAAGTGGGTGATCTGGTACCAGATCAACGCGCCGGTCTCGCGGGCGATGCCGTGCAGCTGCGACTCGCGGGTGAACACCGCCGGACCCTGGCGGGTGGGAGCGGTCCAGGCGTCGAGACCGGCGTCGCGCGCCATGGTCCGGGTACGCAACGAATGCCACGGGTCGCTGACGAGCACGACCGACGACAGGCCCAGCTCCGACATCTCGCGGCTGACGGCCTCGACGCTGAGCAGTGTGTCCGAGCCCTCTTCGACGGCGACGATCGACTCGGCGGGCACCCCGCGCGAGACGAGATAGTTCTTGCCCGCCGCGGCCTCGGTGAACAGGTCGCCCTCCTGCTTGCCGCCGACGGTGACGATCCGCGGCGACACTCCCGCTTCGTAGAGCTTGAGGGCCTGCTCGAGGCGGGCCTCGAAAACCGACGACGGTGTGCCCGAATACTGCGCGGCCCCGAGCACGACGATGGCGTCGGCGGGGGTGCGGTCGTCGATCCGCGCGACCTGCCACACCCGCAGCGCCGTGCCGCCGACGACGAGGACGGCGGCGAGCAGCACCCCGATGATCAGTCGCCGGAGCCAGCGCGCGATGCGCGCGCCGACCCCGAGGTCGTCCCCGGTGTACGTCGCGGTGGTGCCGGTGCGGCGGGATGCGGTGCTCACCCCCTGATTCTGCCAGCGAACGAGAACGCGTCGACCGGACGACGCGCCGACCCCGTCCTCACCTCGGAACCACTAGATTCGATTCCATGGCACACGTATCGGCCGCACCGCTCCGGCGACCTGCACGGTCCGCGCTCGCATTCGTCCCCGCCCTGCTGGCAGTGACCGCGTGGCTGCTCCTTCCCGCGGCGGCCTCCGCGGAGCCACCCTCGCGGCTCCCCCAGCCGATCACCGACACCGCGGGCGTGCTCGACGACGCCGACGTCGCACGCATCCAGGAAGCGACGAACACCCTCTACGACGAGCACGGCCTGCAGTTGTGGGTGACCTACGTGTCGAGCTTCGACGGACGCGACTACAACAGTTGGGCGCAGGCCACCGCGCAGGCAAGCAATTTCGGTCCCGACACCGCGCTGCTGGCGGTGGCGACCGACGACCGCGAGTTCGCGCTGTGGACACCGACGGGTTCGGAGATCTCCGAGAGCGAGCGCGACCGGATCAGCTCGTCCGGCGTCGTGCCGGCCCTGCGCAACAGCGATTGGGCGGGCGCCGCCGTGGGCGCGGCCGACGGGTTGAGCAACGCCCTTACGCCGTCGGCTGCTCCGGTGACGACGCTGCTCGTCGGCGGCGGTGTCATCGCGGCCGGTGGTGCCGGGCTCTACGCCTACAACCGGCGGTCGAAGAGGAAGCGCGCCGACGCCGGTGCCGCGCAGGCCGCGCAGGTCGATCCGGCCGACACGACCGCTCTGCGCGGTCTGCCGGTCGAGGGTCTAGACCAGTATGCACAGACCCTCCTGGTGGACACCGACAACGCGGTGCGGTCCAGCGCCGAAGCGCTCGAGCTCGCCCGGGGTGAGTTCGGGGACTCCGCGGTGGCTCCTTTCGACCGCGCACACCGGCAGGCACAGGTCGCGTTGGCGAACGCCTTCGAGATCCGTCAGCGCCTCGACGACGACATCCCCGAGACGCCCGAACAGCAGCGCGACATGCTCGTGCAACTCGTCTCCTCGTGCGGGCAGGCGAACCGCGAACTCGATGCGCAGGTCGAGGCGTTCGACAAGATGCGCAACCTGCTGCTCGATGCCCCGGCCCGTCTGGACGGCCTCACGCAGCGCGCGATCGCGCTGCAGGCCCGCATCCCCGAGGCCGAGCGGATTCTGGGGCAGCTGCACTCGGAGTTCCCGGCGGGCGCCCTGACTCCGGTGGTCGACAACGTCTCGCTGGCGCGGGAGGAGATCTCGTTCGCCGAGAACGCGATCGACCAGGGCCGCACGGCGGTGGCGCGACCGGTCGGTGAGCAGGGCGACGCCGTGCGCGCGATCCGCGAGGCCGAACGCGCACTGGGGCATGCCGCGACGCTGCTCGACGCGCTCGACCATGCGGCGGAGGACATCCGGCGCGCGATCGCGACGCTTCCCTCCGCGGTGGAGGACGCCGAACAGGGTGTCGCCGACGCGAAGCAACTCCTCGACGCGGGCGGCCCGGAACTCGTAAACGCCCTGAAGGCCGTGCAGGAAGCCCTCGACCACGCCCGGGCCGAGCAGCACACCGACCCGCTGGGCAGTTTCACGCGGGTCGTCGAGGCCGATGCGCGTCTCGACGAGTTGCGTGCCCGGACGCGGCAGGCGAAGCAGCAAGCCGAGGAGATGCGGCGCCGCCTCGAACAGGATCTGAGCGCAGCGCAAGCGCAGGTCACCGCCGCGGCCGACTTCATCGGGACCCGCCGCGGCGTCGTGGGCGCCCAGGCACGCACCCGCCTGTCGGAGGCGCAGCGGCACCTGCAGGCCGCGCAGCAGGCAGCCGAGTCCGATCCGGCGGCCGCCATCCAATACGCGCGGTCCGCCGCGTCGCTGGCCGCGCAGGCACTGCGCAGCGCCCAGAACGACGTGCAGCGCTGGAACAACCAGCACCGTCCGCCCCGCGGTGGTTCGTCGGGCGGCAACGTCGCCGGTGCCGTGCTCGGCGGCATCCTCATCAACAGCGTGCTCAACAGCGGCCGCGGCGGTGGCTTCGGTGGCGGTTTCGGTGGGGGCGGTTTCGGGGGCGGCGGCTTCGGCGGATCGAGTGGAGGACGCTTCTAGACCATGCGCCCGATCGCAGCACGCGCACCGGGCACCGGCCTGGAATCGGTGATCCTGCACACCCGCCGCGGTGACGAAACCCGTTTCCGGGACGTGGACTTCGAGTACCTCGATCGACGCTCGACGAGGTGACCGCTACGAGCACCCGGCTACGAAGCGACAGATGCCCTCCGGTCCGTCGGGACCGGAGGGCATCTGCGTCGATCGGATCGGTCAGCAGCCGATCAGGCGCTGCGCGAGGTAGCCCTCGACCTGGTCGAGGCTCACACGCTCCTGCGCCATGGTGTCGCGCTCACGGATCGTGACGGCCTGGTCCTCGAGGGTGTCGAAGTCGACTGTGATGCAGAACGGGGTGCCGATCTCGTCCTGGCGACGGTAGCGGCGGCCGATGGCGCCGGCGTCGTCGAACTCGATGTTCCAGTTCTGGCGCAGCTTCGCGGCGAGGTCCTTGGCCTTCGGGCTCAGGTCGGCGTTGCGGCTGAGCGGCAGCACGGCGGCCTTGACCGGCGCGAGACGACGGTCGAGGCGCAGCACGGTGCGCTTGTCGACGCCACCCTTGGCGTTGGGTGCCTCGTCCTCGGTGTAGGCGTCGACGAGGAAGGCCATGAGCGAACGGGTCAGGCCGGCCGCCGGCTCGATCACGTAGGGCGTGTAGCGCTCATTGGTGGCCTGATCGAAGAAGCTCAGGTCGGTGCCGGAGTGCTTCGAGTGCGTCGACAGGTCGAAGTCGGTGCGGTTCGCGACGCCCTCGAGCTCACCCCATTCGCTGCCCTGGAAGTGGAAGCGGTACTCGATGTCGACGGTGCGCTTCGAGTAGTGCGACAGCTTCTCGAGCGGGTGCTCGTAGAGGCGCAGGTTGTCCTTGTTGATGCCCAGATCGGTGTACCAGTTCATCCGGTAGTCGATCCAGTACTGGTGCCACTGCTCGTCTTCGCCGGGCTTGACGAAGAACTCCATCTCCATCTGCTCGAACTCGCGGGTTCGGAAGATGAAGTTGCCGGGCGTGATCTCGTTGCGGAAGCTCTTGCCGATCTGGCCGATGCCGAAGGGCGGCTTCTTGCGCGAGGTGGTGAGCACGTTCGCGAAGTTCACGAAGATGCCCTGCGCCGTCTCGGGGCGCAGGTAGTGCAGGCCTTCCTCGCTCTCGATCGGGCCGAGGAAGGTCTTGAGCATCATGTTGAAGTCGCGGGGCTCGGTCCACTGGCCCTTGGTGCCGCAGTCCGGGCAGACGATCTCGGTCATCGGCACGGCGTCGGGGTCGTCGAGCTTGTTCTTCTCGGCGTAGGCCTCCTGCAGGTGATCCTGCCGGTGACGCTTGTGACAACTCAGGCACTCGACGAGCGGGTCGTTGAAGACACCGACGTGGCCGGAGGCGACCCAGACCTGACGCGGCAGGATCACGGACGAGTCGAGGCCGACGACGTCCTCGCGGCTGGTGACCATGTTGCGCCACCACTGCTTCTTGATGTTGTCCTTGAGCTCCACGCCGAGCGGCCCGTAATCCCACGCGGACCTGGTGCCGCCGTAGATCTCACCGCAGGGATAGACCAGGCCCCGGCGCTTGGCGAGGTTGGCGACGGTATCGATCTTGGATTTGGGTGCCACTCGGTTTCTCCATCTTCGATGCGGGTTTTCGCAGCATGCGTCGATCTGTAAGCCTATCGCTCCTCGTTCGCAGCTCGAATTCGCGCCGGTTGACATGCACAACCGTGCATATCAAAATGGAATCGATTTGCAATAAGGCCCGCCGACCGGCGGCCGCCCCTGCCCCGAGGAGCCCCGTGAGCATCGACGCCGATCCACGCGAGTGCAGCACGGGCGAGCGCGCCCGCGGCCCGATCGGCAGCGACGCCCTGCCGTCCCCGGTCGATGTCTCCCCCGGCGCCCTGATCGCGGCCGGTGAGCTGCTGCGCGCACTGTCGGCACCCGTCCGCATCTCGATCGTGCTCGAACTGCGCGAGTCGGCCCGCTGCGTGCACGAGCTCGTCGGCGCCCTCGGCGTCACCCAGCCGCTCATCAGCCAGCATCTCCGCGTGCTCAAGACTGCGGGCGTCGTGCGCGGCGAACGCTCGGGACGCGAAGTGCTCTACCACCTGGCCGACGACCATCTCGCCCGCATCGTCGTCGACGCCGTCGCTCACGCCCAGGAAGGACGATCGCAGTGACCTCCGCCCGCAAACCTCTCGTGGGGGTCCGCTCGACCCGTCAACGCAGCGCCATCGTCGACCTGCTCGACAACACCGAGGAGTTCCGGTCCGCCCAGGACCTGCACGACGAGCTGCGCAAGCGCGGCGAGGGCATCGGCCTGACGACCGTCTACCGCACCCTGCAGTCGCTCGCCGAGGTCGGCAGCGTCGACGTGCTGCGCACCGACAGCGGCGAGTCGCTGTTCCGGCGGTGTTCCTCCGGGCACCACCACCATCTCGTGTGCCGCCACTGCGGCTTCACGGTCGAGGTGGACGGCCCGGAGGTCGAACGCTGGTCGCACGAGGTGGCCGAGTCGAACGGCTTCGTCGACGTCAGCCACACCGTGGAGATCTTCGGCAACTGCCGCGAGTGCGCCCTCGCTCAGGGCTGAACCGACGGCCCGCGGCCGTCAGCCGCAATCGCAGTCATCACAGCCGCAGCCGTCGGCGAGCAGGTTCTCCTCGTCGTCCTCGGCCTCACCGTCGAAGACCGACGCTTCTCCGCCGAGACGCTGCGCCAATGCGCGTGCCTGCTCGACGACCGGCACGAGCGACGCGACGGCCCGCACGAGATGGATCGGGACGAGCGGCGACGCCGCGACCCGCAGTTCGACGGTGACTCGGTCCTTGTCGAGGACGAACTTGACTTCGGGGAACTCGACCTGCAGGTCGCCGAGGACCTCGGCGGCGCGGGTGCGGCCCGTGATGCCCTCGACCAGGTAGGTGGTGAGCAGCACGAAGCCGCCCTCGGCGTCGACCGTCGCGTAGGTGAGCACGTCGTCGATCCAGATCGGGATCTCGCCGTCCTCGTCGGGCTCGGGCGCTTCCTCGAGAATCTCGGACAGCGTCTCCACCACAGCGGCGCGCAGCATGTCGTCGTCCTCGGTGGGGATCGCGACGGCGTGCGTCCCGTCGGCGGCGACGACCTCCTCGGTGGTGGTCTCGGCGTCGATGTCGGTGGTGGTCACGAATTCTCCTTGGGATCGGGGGTGCCGGCCACGGCGCCACGCGCGTCGGCGGCACCGTCGAGCACGAGCAACAGCATGGTGGTCAGCGCCGTGTCGTCGAGCCCGGTCGCGGGGAACGAGTACCGCAGCACGACGTCGGCGTCGGTCTCGCGTTCGATGAGGTGGACCGAGCCGAACTGCAGGGCGTCGGCGGCGGCCGCGACCCGACCGCGCACGGCGTCGTCGAGCGGAAGATCCCACGCGAGCACTCCGGTGACGGAGACCACGTCGAGTCCTTCGGTGAGCGTGACGACCTGCAGCGCGAAGGGCACGGCGCCGTAGTCGAATCCGAACGAGCCGTCGCCGTCGGCGGCGGACGACGGGGTGCGGACGTCGACGAAGGGCGTCAGCGCGCCCGCGATCCGCTCGCGCAGCGAGGTCACTTCACACCACCGAACCGCCGGTCGCGGGAGGCGTATTCGACGCACGCCGCCCACAGATCGCGCCGGTCGAAATCGGGGAACATCGTGTCCTGGAAGACGAGTTCGGCGTAGGCCGACTGCCACAGCAGGAAGTTCGAGGTGCGCTGCTCGCCCGAGGGCCGCAGGAACAGGTCGACGTCGGGCATGTCGGGCTCGTCGAGATACCGCGCGATCGTCGACTCCGTGATCCGTTCGGGATCGAGTTCCCCTGCCGCGACCCGGCGGGCGATCTCCCGTGCGGCGTCGGCGATCTCGGCGCGACCGCCGTAGTTGACGCACATCGTGAGAGTCATGACGTCGTTGTCCTTCGTCAGTTCCTCGGCGATCTCGAGTTCCTTGATCACGCTGCGCCACAGGCGGGGACGGCGACCGGCCCACCGGACGCGCACCCCCATCTCGTGCATCTCGTCGCGGCGGCGGCGGATCACGTCGCGGTTGAAGCCCATGAGGAAGCGGACCTCGTCGGGGCTGCGCTTCCAGTTCTCGGTGGAGAAGGCGTAGGCCGAGAGCCACTCGACGCCCATCTCGATACATCCGCACACCGTGTCCATCAGCACGGCCTCGCCGCGTTCGTGGCCGGCGGTGCGCGGCAGACCGCGCTCCTGCGCCCAGCGACCGTTGCCGTCCATCACGAGCGCCACGTGCTGGGGGATCAGCTCGGGTTGCAGCACGGGAGGTCGCGCGCCCGACGGATGCGGGTCGGGCGGCCGGATCACCCGCTCAGGCGATGGGGGCGTGGTACGTCGTCGAATCACGGTCCCCATCCTGCCGGACACCCCGGGCGACGTCATCAACCCGGTTCCCCGTCGCAGGTTCGGTGCGACCGCGCTCGACGAGGGGCAGCGAACGCAGTTGCCGTTCGAGATGCCACTGCAGGTGCGCGGCGACGAGCCCGCTGGCCTGGCGACGCACCGCCGTGTCGGCGGCCTCGGTGTCGGCCCAGCGTCCGTGGTTGAGCGCGTCGAGCAGCGCCAACACACCCGGGGCCGGGGTGGCCGCCCCCGGCGGACGGCAGTGCACGCACACCGCACCACCGGCGGCGACGTGGAAGGCGGTGTGCGGGCCGGGACGGTCGCAGCGCGCGCAGTGGGTGATCGCCGGCGCCCATCCCGCGTAGGCCATGGCCCGCAGCAGATAGGCGTCGAGTACGAGTTCGGGTGGCCGGGTGCGGTCGCACACCGCGCGGAGGGCGCCGACGGTGAGTGCGTGCAGGCGCGGCACGGGCGCGCGTTCCTCACCGGCGAGGCGTTCGGCGGTCTCGAGGATCGCGCACGCGGTGGTGTAGCGGGGGTAGTCGTCGACGATACCCACCGCGAAGGCGTCGAGGGTCTGCACCTGGGTGATGACGTCGAGACTGCGGCCCGGGTGGAGCTGGACGTCGATGTGGGCGAACGGTTCGAGCCGTGCGCCGAACTTGGAGCGTGTCCGGCGCACGCCCTTCGCGACGGCCCGCACGAGACCGTGCCGACGCGTCAGCAGGGTGACGATGCGGTCGGCCTCGCCCAGCTTGTGCTGGCGCAGCACCACCGCGTTGTCCCGATAAAGCCTCACTCCCCGAGTCTGTCATGTCGCGGTGACACGGGACGGTCCACGAAGGGACTCGACACCCAGAACGGGAACGCGTTATTGTTCGTTCGAACGAACGGGGGAACGAATGGACGCTCGAACCGACCTGCGCGACCTGAAGGCGACCGTCGAGGCACTCGACCGCGGCGAGACCACCTCCACGGACCTCGTCCGTGCGAGCCTCGACCGGATCGACGAATCGCAACCGCACCTGAACGCCTTCCGCGTCGTGCGCCGCACCACCGCACTCGACGAGGCCCGCGAGGCCGACCGGCGCCGCGCGAACGGCGAACGCCTCCCCCTGCTGGGTGTCCCCATCGCGATCAAGGACGACACCGACATCGTCGGCGAGACGACGATGTTCGGCTGCGCCGGCACCTTCGCCCCGAAGGACACCGACGCCGAGGTGGTGCGTCGCCTGCGGGCCGCCGGCGCGGTGATCGTCGGCAAGACCCACTCCCCCGAACTCGGCCAGTGGCCGCTCACCGGCGGCGACGCCTTCGGGCACACCCGCAGCGCGTGGTCGCGCGACCACACCCCCGGCGGCTCGTCGGGTGGCAGCGCCGCGGCCGTCGCGGCGGGACTCGTGCCGGCCGCCCTGGGATCCGACGGCGCCGGATCGGTCCGCATCCCCGCCTCGTGGTCCAATCTCGTCGGCATCAAGCCCCAACGCGGCCGGATCTCCATGTGGCCCGACGCCGAATCCTTCAACGGACTCACCACGCACGGCCCACTCGCCCGCACGGTCGCCGACGCGGCCCTGCTCCTCGACGTCGTGTCCGGGAACCACCCCGGCGACCGGCACGCGTGCGCGCCGCTGACCGTCTCCGACGCCGTGGGACGAGATCCCGGCAGGCTGAACATCGCTCTGTCGCTGAAGATCCCGTTCACCGCGACACCCACCAGCCTCGACGCCCGCGTCCGCACCCGCATCGCCGCACTCGCCGCGGTACTGCGCGATCTCGGCCACGAGGTGACGCTCGCCGATCCCGACTACGGAATGACGTTCGGTCTCACCTTCCTCCCTCGATCCATGGCCGGTATCGAGGATTGGTTGTACCGCCTGCCCGACCCGTCCCTCGCCGACGTGCGCACCCGCGCCAACGCCCGCACCGGCCGGTTCCTGCACGGTTATCCGTTGCGGGCGGCGCGCGCGGTCGAACCGCGACTGCACCGTCGGGTCGGCCGCATCTTCGACCGGTTCGACGTCGTACTCGCCCCCACCACTGCCACACCGCCGCTGCCGGTGACGGCGATCGACGGCATCGGCGGCTGGGCGACCGACAAGGTCATCACCGGCGCATGCCCCTACGCGTGGCCGTGGAACGTGCTGGGCTGGCCCGCGATCAACGTCCCCGCGGGTTTCACCGAGGAGCGACTGCCGGTGGGTGCCCAGCTACTCGGCGCGGCGAACTCCGAACCGCTGCTGGTTTCCCTCGCCTCCCAACTCGAATCGGTGCTGCGCTGGCACGAACACACCCCGGAGCGATGGTGGTGACCACGCGCGACGACGCCCGCTCGCGGATCGTCCATGCCACCCTGTATCTCGTCGGCACCGACGGGGTCGCCGGGGTGACGAACCGGCGCATCGCGGCGCGCGCCGAAGTGTCGCTCGGTTCGATCACCTACCATTTCCCCACCCAGGCCGACCTGCTGCGCGCCGCGCTCGAGTTCTTCGTCGACGAGGAGACCGAGCGGCTGCGAGAACTCGCCGAGCAGTATCGATCCCGGGCCCTGTCGCTGACGGAGGCCGCCGAACTCACCGAACGCGTCGCCCACGACCTGACCTTCACGGCCGAACGCATCGCCCCCTTCGAGCTCTATGTGCAGGCGGGGCGCGACGAGGAACTGCGGCGGGTCGCCGAACGCTGCTGGCGTGCCTACGACGCGTTGACTGCCTCCGTCCTTTCCGCGCTGGGAGTGCCGGATCCGGAGACGATCGCCCCGACGGTCGTCGCGACCATCACCGGGTTGCAACTGCGCCGCCTGTCGACGGGTACGGAGCCGGATCTGTCGGAGGCCGTTCTGCTGCTGCTGCACGGCGCGGCGGCCACGCGTCGCTGAGTTCCCTTCGGTCACCGGCCCCGGCGTGACGACGCGTTCACATCCGCGTCCGCGACGAAACACCACCGTCACGAATTATGCCGTGTGCACAATACTTTCGCGTCGCGAGTGGTTCGTCGGCCGATTGCCGAGTCCTGTCCGACTCTTCGAGATCGACATGTTCCGGCCGACGACGGCGGTGCCGCCCATCGATGCTCGCGGCGATGCTGCACCATCGGCGCCGACGAACTCATGGTGCGTCCCTTCGGGCGCTGGATGATCAACGGCCGTATCGCCTACGTCGTGCTGTTCGTCGTCACCTATCTGCTGTCGTTGTTCTTCTGCCCACACCTGCTCTCGCGATCATCGGTGCCGTGCTGCTCCCGGCGGCGATCAAGGCCGGGCTGCCGCCGCTCGGCCTTGATCGCCCTCGCGATTTCCGGACAGGGCGTGGCACTCGAACATTGCGCCACCCATTTCGTCGACGGCTTGGTCCACGCGTTCAAGGCCATGGGAATCATCCTGCCGGTGGCCGGATTCGTGTACCCCGGCATCCCCGACTACTCCGGTTCGATCCTGGGACTCGAGGACGGCACCGGGCCGGCCTTCCTGTTCGACGCCGTCGAGAGCATCCAGACCCGCATTCCCGACAACGGTCTCTTCGCCGCGTTCAGCATGATCCTGATCGGCATGCTCATCGGTCTGGACGGCTCCGGCTGGGCCGGTCTGCCGCTTACCGGTGGTATCGCCGCCGCGCACGCCCCGCAGGCCGGAACGGACACCGCAACGCTTGCCGCCCTTGCGCAGAACGCCGCGACCTGGACCGGCGGCGGCACCCGCGTCATCTGGTCGTCGCTGATCGTGGTCGCGGGCTTCTGCCGCGTCCCGGTCGGTGATCTCGTGCGACGACTCGCGATCCCGGTGGTGAGCGGATTGCTCGTCGCCGCTGTCGCCGCTTCGACGTCTCCGCCGCCGTCGCCATGACACCGCGGCCGGCGGAACTGATCGACCGCTTCAGCGCGTTCGTCGGCACCGACCTACCTCGCGTCGATGTGGGTCGCCCGGCCGATCACCGCGTCCACCCCGTAGGGCTCGGCGTCAGAATCCCAGACGGCCCAGCTGTTTGGGGTCTCGCTGCCAGTCCTTCGCGACCTTCACGTGCAGGTCGAGGTAGATCTTCACGCCGAGGAGCTTCTCGATCTGGGTGCGTGCGGCGGTGCCCACTTCGCGCAGCCGCGCACCCCCTTTGCCGATGACGATGCCCTTCTGGCTCGGCCGTTCGACGTAGAGCAGGGCGTGCACGTCGAGCATCTCGCCCTGCTTCTCGGTGCGACCCTCGCGTTCGGTGATCTCCTCGATCACGACGGCGAGCGAGTGGGGCAGCTCGTCGCCGAGACCTTCGAGGGCGGCCTCGCGGATGAGCTCGGCCATCAGGGTCTCTTCCGGCTCGTCGGTGAGCTCGCCGTCGGGATAGAAGGCCGGTCCGGGTTCCATGTGCGAGACGAGGACGTCGACGAGGACCTCGACCTGCTCACCCGAGGCCGCGGAGACCGGCACGACCTCGCAGTTCTCGCCGAGGAGCTTCGACACGGCGAGCAACTGCGCGGCGACCTGCTGTTTGCCCACCTTGTCGATCTTCGTGACAATGCCGATGACCGGGGTCTTCGGCGCCATGTGGCGCACCTGCTCGAGGATCCAGCGGTCGCCGGGGCCGATCTTCTCGTCGGCGGGGAAGCACATGCCGATCGCGTCGACCTCGGAGTAGGTGTCCTGCACCAGGTCGTTGAGCCGCTGGCCGAGCAGGGTGCGCGGGCGGTGCAGTCCCGGGGTGTCCACGAGGATGAGCTGGGCGTTGTCGCGGTGGACGATGCCGCGGATGGTGTGGCGGGTGGTCTGCGGGCGCGACGAGGTGATCGCGATCTTGCTGCCGACGAGCGCATTCGTGAGCGTCGACTTCCCGGTGTTGGGCCGGCCGACGAAACAGATGAAGCCGGAACGGAAGTCGGTGTCGGTCATGCATGCTCCTCGGTGGTGGCCGTATCGGTATCGGTGGGTTCTTCTTCGGGGCTGACGCGCTGCACGAAGACGGTGCTCACACGCACCCGCCCGCGGACGTCCGGTCCGCCCTCGCCGCGGAGCAGCAGGCCGTGGGTCCGTACCTCCGCACCCGGCAGAGGAACTCGGCCGAGTTCGTAGCCGAGGAGTCCGCCGACGGTGTCGACCTCGTCGTCCTCGATGTCGATGTCGAACAGTTCGCCGAGGTCCTCGACGGGAAGTCGCGCGGAAACGCGGTAGGTGTCGTCGCCGAGTTCCTCGACGTCGGGGATCTCCCCGGTGTCGTACTCGTCGGCGATCTCGCCGACGATCTCCTCGATGACGTCCTCGATCGTCACGAGACCGGCGATGCCGCCGTATTCGTCGACGAGGATCGCCATGTGGTTGCGGTCGCGCTGCATGTCGGCGAGCAGATCGTCGAGGCGCTTCGAATCCGGCACGAAGACCGCCGGTCGCATGACGTCGGCGACGGAGACGCTGCGTCCGCCGTCGCGGTGGTAGTAGGTCTGCTGGACGAGATCCTTGAGGTAGACGACACCGCGGATGTCGTCGACGTTCTCACCGATCACCGGGATCCGCGAGTGCCCGCTGCGGACGGCGAGCGAGGTGGCCTGACCGGCCGTCTTGGTCTCCTCGATCCACACCATCTCGGGGCGTGGAACCATGATCTCGCGAGCGGTGGTGTCGCCGAAGTCGAACACCGACTGGATCATCCGGCGTTCCTCGTCGGCCACGACCCCGCTCTCCTGAGCGAGATCGACCAGTTCGCGCAGCTCGATCTCGTTGGAGAACGGGCCGTTCCTGAAACCGCGACCGGGTGTGACCGCATTGCCTACGCTGATGAGGATTCGGCTGATCGGACCGAGCAGGACACCGAGTACCCGCAGCGGTCCGGTGGCGGCGAGCGCGATCGGGTACGCGTGCTGGCGTCCGAGCGTGCGCGGGCTGACCCCGATCACGACGTAGTCGACGATCACCATCACCGCAGCGCCCACGACGAGCGCCCATGTGCGGTCGAGCACGGCGAGCAACGCACCGACGAGCACGACGGTGGCGGTGATCTCGCAGAGGATGCGCAGCAGCACCGTCAGATTGACGTAGCGGGGCCGATCGTCGAGCAGACCGAGCAGGCGGCGCGCACTGGGGCGGCCCTCCTTCGCGAGTTCCTCGGCGCGCGCCGCGGATACGGTGTTGAGCGCGGAATCGACGGCGGCGAACAGGCCGCCGAGCACCACCAGGACGACCGCCAGGACGACGAGGGGCACGGTACTCACGCGATCGTCACTCCCTCGATCGGTGCCGTCCGATCACGATGGCTCGCACTGTCGCCGCTCATGATTCGGGGGTGTCGACGAAACCGGCCTTGCCCAGCAACTTCCGGTCGCGGGCGGCGAGCCGCGCCTCGTGCTCGGCGCGGCGGATTTCCTCGTACCACTCGGCGAGGAGCTGGTTCTGCAGGCCGAACATCTCCTTCTCCTCCTCCGGTTCGGCGTGGTCGTAGCCGAGGAGGTGGAGCATGCCGTGCACGGTGAGCAGGGCGAGTTCGTGGGCCACCGGGTGACCGGCCTTCGCCGCCTGGTCGGCGGCGAACTGCGGACACAGCACGATGTCGCCGAGCATCGACGGTCCCGGTTCGGGAGCGTCCGGACGCCCCCCGGGCTCGAGTTCGTCCATGGGGAACGACATCACGTCGGTGGGGCCGGGAAGGTCCATCCACCGCACGTGCAGATCGGCCATGGTGTCGAGGTCCACGAGCACCATCGACAACTCCGCCGCCGGATGCACATCCATCCGGGCGATCACGAAACGGGCGACGTCGAGGAGTTCCTCCTCCGAGACGTCCATTCCCGATTCGTTCGAGATCTCGATGCTCATGACTGGAGTTCCTTCTGCACGACGGTATTCGGTTGATCTACAAGGGTGTTCATCGACGCTGCACCCGCTGCGCGCGACGTTGAGCACGGTTGCCGGGGATCCCGTCGCCGTCGCGGGTGGCCTCGAAACGGCTGTAGGCGTCGACGATGTCGGAGACGAGCCGGTGCCGCACGACGTCGCTGCTGTCGAGTCGCGCGATGTGGATGTCGTCGATGCCGTCGAGGATCTCGGTGGCGGCGGCGAGACCCGAACGGGCGCCGCCGGGCAGGTCGATCTGCGTGATGTCGCCCGTCACGACGATCTTGGAATTGAAGCCCAGACGCGTGAGGAACATCTTCATCTGTTCGGCGGTGGTGTTCTGCGCCTCGTCGAGGATGATGAACGCATCGTTCAGGGTGCGGCCACGCATGTACGCCAGGGGTGCGACCTCGATGACCCCGGCCTGCATGAGCTTCGGGATCGCCTCGGGATCCATCATGTCGTGCAGCGCGTCGTGCAGTGGACGCAGATACGGGTCGATCTTCTCGTGCAGGGTGCCCGGCAGGAAGCCGAGCCGCTCCCCTGCCTCGACGGCGGGACGCGTGAGGATGATGCGGTTGACCTGCTTGGTCTGCAGCGCCTGCACGGCCTTTGCCATGGCGAGATAGGTCTTGCCCGTACCAGCCGGTCCGACACCGAAAACGATGGTGTGGGCATCGATCGCGTCGACGTACCGCTTCTGGTTCAGGGTCTTGGGCCGGATCGTCTTCCCGCGCCGCGACAGAATGTCGAGGCTGAGCACGTCGGCCGGCGACTCGGAGAGCCCCTGGGTGAGCATGCCCACGGTGCGACGCACGGCGTCGGGCGCGAGCGATTGTCCGCGACGGACGATGGTGACGAGTTCGGCGAGCGCACGTTCCGCGAGGGCGACGTCGGCGGGCGCTCCGGTCAGCGTGACGGTGTTGCCCCGCACGTGGATGTCCGCCGCCAGGAGGGCTTCGAGGGCGATCAGATTCTCGTCCGCGGCTCCGAGCAGGGGCGCTGCGGCCTCCGAGGGGAGGTCGAGGCTCGATTTGACCGTGGTCGGCTCGAATTCGGGGGGCTCGTGGGGTCGGTCTGGTTCACTCACGTGGACGGTACGTCCTGCTTTCGGTTCGGCTCCTGCACGACGGTCGTCGTGTTCGTGCCAGTCTAGCGCCGGACGAAGCGCACCCTCCCGCAACAGGGAGTTTCAGCGGGGTTGGATTCCGCCTTCACCAGAACCCGCCTCCGCGAGCCACCGCCGTGCCTCGGCGAGGATCCCGGGTGCCCGGTCGGGTGAGACCCCACCGAGCACGAGATTGCCCAGGACGATCGTGTCGCCCGAGTCGTCCACCAGCCCGAGATTGGCCTGCTCGAGTGTGGCCATCGTCAGGCCCTCCATCATCCCTACGAGCACGGGCGCCGGGAGGTAGTCGGAGAGCTGGCTCTGCGCGAGGCCGCGTTCGACGTGCCCGAGGACACGTGAGCGCACCGGGGAGACCAGCTCGGCGATGCGCTGCTCTCCCATCTCCTTGCGGGCGAAGGAGAGCAGCACGCGGTAGCGGTCGCCGATGGGCCAGGTCCGCAACGCCACGACCGCGAGCGCGACCGCGGGATCGTCCGGCTCGGGGTGGTCGAGAGCCTCGGCGAGTGCGGTCGAGGCGTCGTCGACGATCCCCTCGACGAGGGCTTCCCGGTTGGGGAAGTGCGCATAGACGGTGCGGCGGACGACACCCGCGGCTTTGGCGACATCGTCCATGCTCGCGTCGGAGTCGGCCGCAAAGCACATCACCGCAGCGTCGAGTATGCGCATGCGGTTCGCATTGAATCGGGTTCGCGGTCGTGTGACCGAGTTCTCCACGTTCTCGCCCTCTTCCGCTGACTGTGATCTGTCTTTCATTTTAGTTGCACACGGATGTGCAGCTGCGTAACTTGCACACCACCGTGTAGATCGGGGCTCAGGTCCCGGCCCGTGTCGCACCCGAGGAGAGCCCATGCCCACTGCCGTGACCCTCGCAGGAGGGACCGCAGCGAAGGAACCCTACCGGCTGCGCTGGGCCGGACTGGCGGTGCTGTGCCTGAGCCTGCTCATCGTCGTGATGGCCAACACCTCGCTCATCGTCGCCGCACCCGGCATGCTGCGCGAACTGCAACTCACCAGCGCCGACATGCAGTGGATCATCGACGGCTACACCGTCCCCTATGCCGCGCTGATGCTGCTGTTCGGCGTGCTCGGCGATCGATACGGACGACGTCGCGCGTTGCTGGCGGGCCTGGTCGTCTTTGCCGCCGGCGCGGTCTACGGATCGTTCGCCGACAGCGCCGGCGACGTGATCGTCGCGCGCATCGTCATGGGGGTGGGCGCCGCCGTGATCATGCCTGCGACACTGTCGCTGCTCGTCGCGATGTTCCCCGTGCACGAGCGTGCCCGCGCGATCGCAGCCTGGGCCGCCACGTCCGGACTCGCCATTGCGCTCGGTCCCCTGCTCGCCGGATGGCTCCTCGAATCGAACTCGTGGGGTTCGACCTTCCTCATCAACGTGCCGATCGCGGCATTCGCGGCGATCGCGGCCCTGATCCTCGTGCCGGCCTCGAAGGCGGACGATCTCACCCGCACCGACTGGGTCGGCGGCGCCCTGTCGGTCGCTGCTCTCGGCGGAATCGTCTACGCGATCATCGAGGGGTTCCACTTCGGTTGGGGCACCGGGGTGATCGCCACCTCGATCGGCTCGGTGATCGCCGCGGTGCTCTTCGTGGTGTGGGAACTTCGCCACCCCCGGCCGTTGCTGGACGTGCGTCGGGTCGCGGACCGGACCGTCGGCGGTGCGTGCGTGTCGGTGTTACTGCTCTTCCTCGTCGCCTTCGGCGCCATCTACTTCGTCGCGCAGCAGTTCCAGTTCGTGCTCGGTTACGGCCCGCTCGAGACCGGTCTGCGTCTGCTTCCCCTCGCGGTGACGGTCTCGCTCGGCGCGGCGCTGAGCGGCCGGTTCGCGCCCCGACTCGGTGCGCGGGCCCTCGTGGGCACGGGCATGGTCGCCGCTGCGGCAGGCATCCTCACCTTGACCGTCACGGCCGGCGCCTCCGGCTTCACGCCCTTTCTGATCTCGTTGTTGCTGCTCGGATTGGGCATCGGCCTGGCCACATCCCCGTCCACCGACCTGATCATGGGCGGCTTCCCCGACTCGGACCTCGGAGCGGCGGGCGGGTTGAACGACACCGCAGTGGAATTCGGCGGGTCTCTGGGCATCGCCGTGCTCGGCTCGATCCTCGCGACCACCTATCACCGCGAGATCTCCGGGTTCCTCGACGGATTGCCGTTGGCGGACCTGACAGGTCCGATGGCCGATCAGGCCGCGATGGCGATCGAGGCGGCCGGCGATTCGGTGGGCGGTGCGGCGATCGTCGCGGAGGAACTCGCAGCGAACCCATTCGCGGCGTCGTACGCACAACCGCTGCTCGACGCGTCGTCCGCAGCGTTCGCCGAGGCGATCTCGTCCGCGAGCCTCGTCGCCGGCATCGTCCTGCTCATCGGCGCCGCGGCGGTCACCACGCTACTCCCCCGCGGACTCCACACCCGCACCGGCAGCGAGGCCGAGATCGGCCACTGACCGGACGGTGAGCAGGTCGAGCGATCGCGCCCAGGCCCGGGTGCTCCGGTTCAGGAAGGCGACGTGATCCTCACCGTCGAACAGCTCCAGCGACACCGGATCTCCTGCCGCGTCGGCCGCGTCGACGTAACGGTGCGCGACACTCACCGACACCTGCTCGTCGGCGGTGCCGTGCAGCACCGCGACCGGCACACCGATCGGCGGCCGGTGCGTCGGCGAGGCCGACCGATAACACTCGGGTGCCTCCGCGTAGGACGCACCGAAGAGCGCCTCGAACGCCTCCACGCGACGACCGCGCTCCCCGGCGGTGACGAGGTCGAGCGCACCCGCCTGCGAAACCACGAATTCCGGTCGCACCGACGTGCACTCACCCGCGAGCCACACCGCCAGCTGGCCTCCCGCAGAGTGACCGACGAGCCGCACACGGTCGAGATCGACCTCGACACCGCCGCGCTGCGCGTGCGGAACGACCTCGGTGAAGATCGTCTCGTACGCCGCGACCACATCGGCGGACATCTCGTCCCACGCGCCACCGGCCTCGAGACGGCGGTACTCGACGTTCCACGCCACCACACCGCGACGCGCGAGTTCCACGGACAGCGCCGTACCGAGGGTGAGCTGGTAGCGGCCGTGCCACGAACCGCCGTGAACGACCATGACGGCGGGAACGGGCCCCGTCACCGTCGCGGGGTCTGGTAGGAAGACGTGCCCGAACTGCTGCGAGTGGGTGCCGTAGGCGATCTTCGTACGAGCCAAGAGAGGAAATTCCTTCGATACGTATGGTCGGGACCCGCAAGCGATCCCGCAGCACAGAGAATCGGGACCCGCAAGCGATCCCTCAGCACAGAGAATCGGGACCCGCAAGCGATCCCTAGTGCAGGGGCCTGGTACGCCACCGGTCGGTCAACACACCGATCGCGCCGAGTGCGACGGCCGCGGCGGTCGAGGTGCGCAGCACCGTGGGGCCGAGACCGACGGCCACCGCGCCCGCGTCGACGAGGGTCTCGACCTCCGCGTCGTCGAGTCCGCCTTCGGGACCGACGATCAGCGTCAGCGAATCGACGTCGCGCACGGGCAGATCGGCGAAGGGGATCGTGGCGGATTCGTGGAGCACCGCGACGACGTCGCCGCGCTCGACGGCCGAGCGGACCCGTGCGACGACCTCGGGTGTGCGGTGCAACCCGGCGACCGTCGGCACGTGCGCGCGCCGCGACTGCTTCGCCGCGGACGTCGCGACCGCCTGCCACTTGGCAACACCCTTGTCCGCCTTGGCATCCCACCGGGCAACACAGCGCACCGACTGCCACGGTACGAACTCGTCGGCGCCGGCCTCGGTGGCCAGTTCGACGGCGAGTTCGGACCGGTCGGACTTCGGCAGCGCCTGCACGACGGTCACGCTCGGACGCGGCGGGTCGACAACGCGACGACCGAGCACGAGCGCTTCGAGCCGGTCCTTCGCGACCGCCGTGACCTCGACGTCGGCGACCTCACCGGCACCGTCGGACAACACGAGCCGCTCGCCTACCGCGATACGGCGCACCGTCGCGGCGTGCCGGCCCTCCTTGCCGTCGAGCACGGCCGTCCGCCCCTCGTCGGGCAGCGGGTCGAGGTAGAACAGTGTCGCGGCCACCCGAGCGACCTAACGGGCGCTGAACGCGTCGCGCAGGCGCGAGAACAGGCCGCCGGTGTTCTGCGAACCCGTGGTCACGACCTCGACATGCTCCCGGTCGCTGTGCCGGCGCAGGTCCTCGAGCAGCTTCGTCTGCTTGTGATCGAGCTTGCTCGGCACCACGACCTCGAGATGCGCGTGCAGGTCGCCGCGCGTACCCGAGCGCAGCTTCGGCATGCCGTGGCCGCGCAGCACCGAGACCGAACCGGGCTGGGTGCCGGGATCGATGGTGATCTCGGTGGGGCCGTCGAGGATGGTCTCGATCGTCACCTTGGTGCCGAGCGCAGCGTCGACCATGGGCACGCGGATGGTGCAGTGCAGGTCGTCGCCGTCGCGCACGAAAACCTCGTGCTGCTGTTCGAGCACCTCGACGTAGAGATCGCCGGCAGGACCGCCGCCGGGGCCGACCTCGCCCTGGGCCGCGAGGCGGATGCGCATCCCGTTGCCGACGCCGGCGGGCACCTTGACGGTGACCTCGCGGCGGGCGCGCACGCGGCCGTCACCACCGCACTTGCGGCAGGGATCCGGGATCGTCTCGCCGACACCGCGGCAGGTGGGGCACGGGCGGGACGTCATGACCTGGCCGAGGAAGGAACGCTGGACGGACTGGACCTCACCGGCGCCACCGCAGGTCTCGCAGCGCACGGGCTTCGAATCGCCGTGGGTGCCGGAACCGGTGCACGCGTCGCACAGGATCGCGGTGTCGACCGTGACCGTCTTGGTGACGCCGCGAGCGCATTCCTCGAGGGTCAGGCGGGTGCGGAGCAGCGAGTCGGCGCCGGGCTGGACGCGGCCGCGCGGACCGCGGGAACCGCCGGCCCCACCACCGAAGAACGCCTCGAAGACATCACCGAGGCCGCCACCGAAGCCGGCGCCGCCGAAGCCGCCCGCACCGCCGCCACCGGGTTCGAGCGGGTCGCCGCCGAGGTCGACGATGCGTCGCTTCTCGGGATCCGACAGCACCTCGTAGGCGGCCGAGATCTCCTGGAAACGCTTCTGCGCCGACTCGTCGGGGTTCACATCCGGGTGGTGCTCGCGCGCCAACTTGCGGTACGCCCGTTTGATCTCCTGGTCGGTCGCGTTCTTGGACACGCCGAGCGTCCCGTAGTAGTCCCGTGCCACGTTTGGTTCTCGTCCTTACGTCGTTCTACAGAGCAAAAATGGACGGTGCTCAGCGTTCGCCGAGCACCTCACCGATATATCTCGCAACGGTGGCGACCGATGCGATGGTTCCCGGATAGTCCATCCGGGTGGGGCCGAGCACTCCCAGACCACCGAAGACCGTACCCGCGGCCCCGTAGCCGGTGGACACGACCGAGGTGGTGCGCATCTCCTCGAACTGGGTCTCCTCACCGATGCGGACGGTGACCCGGCCTGCGTCCTGGCTGGACGCGAGCAGTTTGAGCACCACGACCTGCTCCTCGAGGGCTTCGAGGACCGTACGCAACGAGCCCGGCAGCATGCCGTGGCCGTCGAAGTCGGCGGCGTTGCGGGTGAGATTGGCGGTGCCGCCGAGCACGAGACGCTCCTCGGGGTGCTCGACGAGGGTCTCCACCAACACGGTGGTGCACCGGATGAGCGCGTCGCGCAGATCGTCCGGTGCGTTGTCGGCGAGCTCGGTCACTGCGACGGAGGCCGCGGCGAGCCGCTTGCCGGTCAATGCCCCGCCGAGCAGCTCACGCAACCGCGACAGGCCGTCCTCGTCGATCACGTCGCCGAGTTCGACGATGCGCTGATCGACGCGGCCCGAGTCGGTGATGAGCACGAGCAGCAGCCGCGCCGGTGTCAGCCCGACCACCTCGAGATGTCGCACGGACGACGCGGAGAGCGTCGGGTACTGCACGACCGCGACCTGGCGGGTGAGCTGCGCGAGCAACCGCACCGCGCGGCGCAGCACGTCGTCGAGGTCGACGCCCGATTCGAGGAACTGCAGGATTGCGCGGCGCTCGGCCGACGAGAGCGGTTTGACCTCCGCGATCCTGTCGACGAACTGGCGGTAGCCCTTGTCGGTGGGCACGCGTCCCGAGCTCGTGTGGGTCTGTGTGATGTATCCCTCTGCTTCGAGCACAGCCATGTCGTTGCGGACCGTGGCGCTGGACACTCCGAGATTGTGCCGGTCGACGAGAGTCTTGGAGCCGATCGGCTCCTTGGTGGACACGTAATCCGCCACGATGGCGCGCAAGACCGTGAATCTCCGCTCCTCGGTACTCGACAACCCGCCACCTCCGTTTCCGCCGCCTGCAGGACTGCACCTCTCGGGGCCGTACCCTGTCAGTCTAATCGCGCGACGACCTCGAAGGTGTCGGGCACGTGTGCGATACCACCCCGAACCGGAAGCGACGCCTTCGGCGCGTCCCCCGTAATGTGTTCACATGATCTTCAAGGGCGTCCGGGACGGCAAGCCGTATCCCGATCACGGACTGTCTCTGCGCGACTGGTCGAGGATTCCGCCCCGCCAGGTGCGCCTCGACGAGATCGTCACGACGACGAAGGTGCTCGAACTCGACCGGCTGTTGTCGGAGGACTCGACGTTCTACGGCGATCTGTTCCCACACGCCGTCCAGTGGCAGGGCGTGCTGTACCTCGAGGACGGACTCCACCGTGCCGTGCAGTCTGCGCTGCGGAACCGGACGGTGCTGCACGTGCGTGTCTTCGAGTACGACGTGCTGATTCCCGGTGGCGTGCCCGACCCGGGCGCCGAGGTTCGGGGCCCGTCGCCCGCATAGCCCGATCAGGGGTGGATACCGTGGAGCCCCGCGATGTGTCGAGTGTGATCGTCACCCTCACGTTCGTCACCGTCGACGGCCGGACCGAGTCGGATAAGTACTAGGTGTCGGTGGTCGAGAACCGTGGGCGGCTGTCGGTCTACGACTCGGAGCGCATCGGAGCAGCATGACGCGACCGGTCGGTCGGAGCAGCATGACGCGACCGGACGGTCAGTCGTCCGCGCCGAGCAGGATGGTGCGGACCACCGCGTCGGCGAGCAGCCGGCCCCGGTCGGTCAGCACGAGCTGATCGTCGCGCTCCACGGCGAGCCCGTCGGCGACCACCGTCTCTGCTGCCTCGCGCTCACCGTCGTCGAGCTCCGACAACGGCAGGCCCGTGCGCAGCCGGACGGTGAGCATGACGAGTTCGGTGTGCCGGTCCTCGGCCGTGAGGTGTTCGCTGCCCCCGACGGGCAGGACTCCGTCGGCGAGGGTCGACGCGTAACGGGCGGGATGCTTGACGTTCCACCAGCGCACGCCACCGACGTGGCTGTGCGCGCCCGGCCCGGCGCCCCACCAGTCGCCGCCGTCCCAGTAACCGAGGTTGTGGGCGCAGCGCGCCGACGGATCATCGGCCTTCGCCCAGTTGGACACCTCGTACCAGGTCATCCCGGCGTCGGCGAGTCGCGCGTCGATCCGCTCGTACCGCGATGCGAGCACGTCGTCGTCCGGAGCCGGCAGCTCGCCGCGACGGACACGGCGAGCGAGGGCGGTGCCGTCCTCGACGATGAGCGCGTACGCCGAGACGTGGTCGACCCCCGCTTCGAGCACGGCGTCGAGGGAGGCGTCGAGGTCGGCGTCGCGCTCGCCGGGAGTACCGTAGATCAGATCGAGGTTGATGTGGCCGAAACCGGCCGCGCGCGCTTCCTTCGCCGCCGCGACGGGACGCCCGGGTGTGTGGGTGCGGTCGAGGACCGCCAGCACGTGGGGCGCCGCGGACTGCATGCCGAGCGACACGCGGGTGTATCCGGCCTCGCGGATCGACGAGAAGAACTCCGTGGAGGTCGACTCCGGGTTCGATTCGGTGGTCACCTCGGCGCCGGGAGCGAGCCCGAACGAGTCGCGGATCGCGTCGAGCACCTGCGCGAGACCGTCCGCGCCGAGCAGCGAGGGTGTTCCGCCGCCGACGAAGACCGTCTCGGCAGCGGGAGTCCGTCGTCCGGATTCGGACAGCAGCCGGGCACCGGCGTCGAGTTCGCGGCGCAGACCCTCCAGCCAGGACTGCGGCGACGCCGCGCTGCCGAGTTCCCCGGCCGTGTAGGTGTTGAAGTCGCAGTAGCCGCAGCGGGTCGCGCAGAAGGGCACGTGCACGTACACACCGAACGGTCGCGTCCCCACTCCTGCGAGTGCCGAAGCGGGAAGTTCGAGACCGGCCGGACGACCCGCGATACCGATTTCCGTGCCGGTGCGTCGACCGATCTCAGTGCTGTTCACGCCCTCCAGTGTTCCAGAGACCTGAAGGGCGGCTCCGCGCGCGACGCCCCTACCTCGACATTTCCCGAAAATCGGGTGGAAATACCGCCCGCAATTCGGAATCGCCCCGGTGACATGGCACAATGGTCCGCATGACAGGACACGGAGTGCGACTCGTGGCGCGACGCCACGTCGACTTCAAGCGCGTCTGCGCATCCTGTTGTCTGCCTTGCGCCGCTTGTCTCTGCGCCGACTGTCTCTAGTCGGCACTCCCCGGCACATCCCAGATCCCGCCGGGTCGAAGCATGCGTGCACGAGGTCAGCTCCCTCCTGCGCTCGTCGATCCGGTTCCAGCGAGTATCAGGAGACCCTGTATGTCGTCGATCACCGACGTCACGCCCGCCGACGAGTCGGCCACTCCCGCCCGCCGCGCGCGTCCCGCCAAGCGTCGCGCCGAAGGCCAGTGGGCCCTCGGCTACCGGGAGCCGCTCAACGCCAACGAGCAGACGAAGAAGGACGACAACCCGCTCAACGTCCGCAAGCGTATCGAGAACATCTATGCGCAAACCGGTTTCGACGGAATCGACAAGAGCGATCTGCGCGGCCGCTTCCGCTGGTGGGGTCTGTACACCCAGCGCGAGCAGGGCTACGACGGCACCTACACCGGTGACGAGAACATCGACCTGCTCGAGGCGAAGTACTTCATGATGCGGGTGCGCTGCGACGCCGGCGCCCTGAATCTCGCGCAGCTGCGGACGATCGCCGGTATCTCCACCGAGTTCGGTCGCGACACCGCCGACCTGTCCGACCGCGAGAACGTCCAGTACCACTGGATCGAGGTCGAGAACGTCCCCGAGATCTGGCGTCGTCTCGAATCGGTCGGCCTGAAGACCACCGAGGCGTGCGGCGACTGCCCTCGCGTCGTGCTCGGTTCGCCGCTCGCCGGTGAGTCCCTCGACGAGATCATCGACGGCACCCCCGCGATCGACGAGATCGTGCGCCGCTACATCGGCAACCCCGAGTACTCGAACCTGCCGCGCAAGTTCAAGACCGCGATCTCCGGCCAGCAGGACGTCGTGCACGAGATCAACGACGTCGCCTTCATCGGCGTCGAGCATCCCGAGCACGGCCCCGGCTTCGACCTGTGGGTCGGCGGCGGCCTGTCCACCAACCCGATGCTCGCGCAGCGGGTCGGCGCCTGGGTGCCGCTCGAGGAGGTCGCCGATGTGTGGGAAGGCGTCGTCGCGATCTTCCGCGACTACGGCTACCGGCGGCTGCGGTCCAAGGCACGCCTGAAGTTCCTCATCAAGGACTGGGGCATCGAGAAGTTCCGCGAGGTGCTCGAGACCGAGTACCTCAAGCGTCCGCTCATCGACGGCCCGGCCCCGGCCGCACCGGAGCGTCCCATCGATCACGTCGGTATCCAGAAGCTGCGCAACGGCCTCAACGCCGTGGGTGTCGCGCCGATCGCCGGTCGTGTCTCGGGCACGATCCTGTCGAAGGTCGCCGACGCCGCCGAACGTGCGGGTTCCGACCGGATCCGGTTCACCCCATACCAGAAGCTGATCGTGCTCGACGTGGCCGACGACAAGGTCGAGCAGCTCGTCACCGAGCTCGAGGCGCTGGGTCTGCCGGCCTCGCCGTCGCCGTGGCGCAAGAATCTCATGGCGTGCACGGGAATCGAGTTCTGCAAGCTGTCCTTCGTCGAGACGCGCAAGCGTTCGCAAGCCCTCGTGCCCGAGCTCGAGGAGCGTCTCGCCGACATCAACGCGCAGCTCGACGTCCCGGTGACGATCAACATCAACGGCTGCCCGAACTCGTGTGCGCGCTCCCAGATCGCCGACATCGGCTTCAAGGGTCAACTCGTCGACGACGGTGAGGGCAACCAGGTCGAAGGTTTCCAGGTGCACCTCGGCGGTGCGCTGGGCTTCGACGCGAAGTTCGGACGCAAGCTGCGCCAGCACAAGGTCACCAGTGCCGAGCTCGGCGACTACATCGAGCGGGTGGTGCGCACCTTCGTCAAGGAGCGCACGCCCGGCGAGCGCTTCGGCGAATGGGTCGTCCGCGCCGAGGAGGCAGACCTGCGATGACGGGCACTGCTGCAGCGGTCGACACGAAGACGGATCGGGAAGGGACGCGATGACGATCGATACGAACATCGACGAGCTCCGGAGTATTGCCGCGCAGGGGGCGGCAGAACTCGAAGGTGCGTCGGCGCAGGAACTCCTGCGGTGGACGGACGAGACCTTCGGTACCCCCACCACCGACGGTGGACGTAGCGGGTACATCGTCGCGTCCAACATGCAGGACGGTGTCCTGGTCCATCTGGCCGCGCAGCAGCGCCCCGGCGTGGACGTGCTGTTCCTCGACACCGGCTACCACTTCGCCGAGACGCTCGGCACGCGCGATGCGGTGGAGCAGGTGTACGGCGTGAACATCGTCAACGCCCGGGCGCAGCAGTCCGTCGCGGAGCAGGACGCCCTGCTCGGCAAGGATCTGTTCGCCCGCGACCCGAACGAGTGCTGCCGCCTGCGCAAGGTGGTGCCGCTGAAGGAGAGCCTGAAGGGCTACCGCGCCTGGGTGACCGGAATCCGCCGTGTCGAGGCGCCCACCCGCGCGAACTCACCGCTCATCTCGTTCGACGACGCGTTCGGACTGGTGAAGATCAATCCGATCGCGGCATGGTCCGACGAGGACATGCAGAACTACATCGACGAACACGGGATCCTCGTCAATCCGCTCGTCGACGAGGGCTACCCGTCCATCGGGTGCGCCCCGTGCACCACCAAACCACTTCCCGGAGCCGATCCGCGCAGCGGGCGCTGGGCCGGCCGAGCCAAGACCGAATGCGGGTTGCACGCCTCATGACACTCACCGATACGAATCCCACCGAGACCCGGACGCTGCTGGACGGCAACCGGTTCGACACCCTCGACGCCCTCGAGTCGGAAGCGATCCACGTCTTCCGCGAGGTCGCGGGCGAGTTCGAACGCCCCGTCATCCTGTTCTCGGGAGGCAAGGACTCCACCGTCCTGCTGCACCTCGCCATCAAAGCGTTCTGGCCCGCGCCGCTGCCCTTCGCGCTGTTGCACGTCGACACCGGCCACAACCTCCCCGAGGTCCTCGAGTTCCGCGACCACGTCGTCGAAAAGTACAACCTCCGACTGCACGTCGCGAGTGTCGAGGACTACCTCGCCGACGGCCGGCTCACCGAGCGTCCCGACGGCATCCGCAACCCGCTGCAGACCGTGCCGCTGCTCGACGCGATCTCGGAGAACCGGTTCGACGCCGTCTTCGGTGGCGGCCGCCGCGACGAGGAGCGTTCGCGCGCCAAGGAGCGGATCTTCTCGCTGCGCAACGCATTCGGCCAGTGGGATCCGAAGCGTCAGCGTCCGGAGTTGTGGAATCTGTACAACGGGCGGCACGCACCCGGGGAGCACGTGCGTGTCTTCCCGCTGAGCAACTTCACCGAGCTCGACATCTGGCGCTACATTGCCCGCGAGAACGTCGAACTGGCGAGCATCTACTACGCGCACGAGCGCACCGTCTACCGCCGCGACGGCATGTGGATGACCCCGGGTGTCTGGGGCGGTCCGGCCGAGGGCGAAGAGCTCGAGACGCGTTCGGTACGCTACCGCACCGTCGGCGACGGATCGACCACCGGCGCGATCCTGTCCGAGGCCTCCACGAACGAGGAGATCCTCGCCGAGGTCGCGGCGTCACGACTGACCGAGCGCGGCGCCACCCGCGGCGACGACCGGGTTTCCGAAGCGGCGATGGAAGACCGCAAGCGAGAGGGCTATTTCTGATCATGAGCGACCTTCACGAGCAGAGCGTGCAGAGCGACACGCAGCTGCTGCGCCTCGCCACCGCCGGTTCGGTCGACGACGGCAAGTCCACCCTGGTGGGACGACTGCTCTACGACACCAAGTCCGTACTCGCCGACCAGATCGACGCCGTCACCCGCGCGTCGGTCGACCGCGGCCTCGACACCCCCGACCTCTCGCTGCTCGTCGACGGCCTTCGCGCCGAGCGTGAGCAGGGCATCACCATCGACGTGGCGTACCGCTACTTCGCGACGCCGAAGCGCAGCTTCGTCCTCGCGGACACCCCGGGTCACGTCCAGTACACCCGCAACACGGTGTCGGGTGCGTCCACCGCGCAGCTCGTCGTCCTGCTCGTCGACGCGCGCAAGGGTGTCGTCTCGCAGACCCGCAAGCACGCCGCCGTGCTGGCCCTGCTCGGTGTGCCGAAGCTCGTCCTCGCGGTCAACAAGATCGACCTCGTCGAGGATCCGGCCTCGGTGTTCGCGCAGATCTCCGCCGAGTTCGGGGAACTGACGAGTTCGCTCGGCTGGGCACCCGAGGACGTGCAGGAGATCCCGGTCTCCGCGCTGCACGGCGACAACGTGGCCGTGCGCAGCGAGAGCACCCCCTACTACGACGGCCCGACGCTCATCGAGCACCTCGAGTCGGTTCCCGTCGACGCCGATGTGCACGGCCGGCACGAGACCGGTCTGCGCTTCCCGGTGCAGTACGTGATCCGTCCCCGCACCGCCGAGTTCCCCGACTACCGCGGCTACGCCGGTCAGGTCGCGGCAGGGTCCGTGCGCCCCGGTGACGAGGTCGTCGTGCTGCCGTCCGGTGTCCGCACCACCGTCGAGCGCATCGACAGTGCCGACGGCGCATTCGATGTCGCGCACGCCGGCCGGTCGGTGACCCTCGTGCTCGCCGACGACGTCGACGTCTCCCGCGGCGACATCATCGCCACCCCGGAGGCGGCACCCGAGCCGCTGTCGGAGTTCGAGGCCACCGTGTGCTGGCTCGCCGAGAAGCCGTTGCGCCCGGGCGCCCGGTTGCTGCTCAAGCACGGCACCCGCATCACGCAGGCCATCGTCGGGACGATCGACGAGCGGTTCGACGAGCAGGATCTCTCCTCCGTCCCGAGCCCGGAGAGCATCGAGCTCAACGAGATCGCGCGCATCACGGTGCGTGTGGCCGAGCCGATCGCCGCGGACGACTACCGCATCAACCGCCGCAGCGGCAGCTTCCTGCTGATCGATCCGGCCGGGGGCAACACCCTCGCCGCGGGTCTCGTGGGCGACGGACTCGCCGACATCGAGCTCGGGGACCGCGTCCCGGCATGATGCCGCTCGTCGCCGTCGCGCACGGCAGTCGCGACCCGCGTTCGGCGCAGGCCGTGGCTGCCGCGCTCGACACCGTCCGGGCCGAGAACCCTGGTCTGGACGTGCGACTCGCGTTCCTCGACCTGAACACCCCGTCGGTCGGTCAGGCTCTCGACGCGCTCGCCGCGGACGGGCACCGGCAGGTCGCGGTGGTGCCGCTGCTGCTCGGCAGCGTCTTCCACGCGCGGGTCGATCTGCCGGCCCTGTTGCACGAAGCGCAGCAACGTCATCCGCTGCTCGAGGTGCTGTGCTCGCCGATCCTCGGCGACGACGATCTCCTCGTCGACGCGGCTCGCGATCTCATCACGGCCACGGGGGTGTCGGCCGACGATCCGTCCGTCGGTATCGCAGTGTGCGCGGTGGGATCGCGACGCCCCGAAGCGAACCGGGCGACCGGGCTGGTCGTGCCCCGCATTCTCGTCGGCACGGCGTGGACGCAGGCCGCGGCGTGCTTCGCCACGACCGGTCCGTCCGTGGGGACGACCCTCGCCGACCTCACCTCCCGCGGTGCCCGCACCGTCGTGCTGACACCGTGGATCCTCGCCCCCGGACTGCTGTGGGACCGTGCCTGCGCCGAGGCCGACAGCCTCGGGCACGTGCGGGTCGCGCAGACCCTCACCCGGCACGATGCCGTCGCGCGGGTGATCACCGAGCGCTACACCGAGGCCGTGCACCGGCGGCGCGGACTGCGCGTGGCCTGAGTCACTTCCGGATCTCCACCCGAGTTCACGCACGATTTGCATTCCTCCGCTACAACGGAGTCACGGTCGTCGTCCGACGACATCGGTGATCCGGGAGGGCCTCACGTGCAGAACGAACTTCGGCGCTACATCGATCGGCTCCGCACGGAGGGCTATTCGGTGCGCGACGACCACGGTGAGGACCCCGATCTGATCGACATCGAGGGCCGGGCCGTCGACACCTGGCGGGAGAACTATCCGTACGACACCCGGATGGACCGCGCCACCTACGAGGTCGAGAAGTATCTCCTGCAGATCGAACTGCTGAAGTTCCAGTCGTGGGCCAAGGACAACGGCTCCAAGCACATCATCGTGTTCGAAGGTCGCGACGCCGCCGGCAAGGGCGGCACGATCAAGCGGTTCCAGGAGTACATCAACGTCCGGCACGCCCGGACCGTCGCGCTGAACAAGCCGTCCGACCGTGAGCAGGGCCAGTGGTATATGCAGCGCTACATCCAGCACTTCCCCACCGCCGGTGAGCTCGTACTGTTCGACCGCTCCTGGTACAACCGAGCCGGCGTCGAACGGGTCATGGGTTTCTGCAGCGACGACGAGTACGAACGTTTCATGGAGCACGTCCCGTTGTTCGAGAAGCTCGTCGTGGACGCCGGCATCACCCTGACGAAGTTCTGGTTCTCCGTCACCCGGAGGGAGCAGCGCACGCGCTTCGCCATCCGCCAGCTCGATCCGGTGCGGCGGTGGAAGCTGTCGGAGATGGACCTCGAATCGCTCGACAAGTGGGACCAGTACACCGACGCGAAGGAAGAGATGTTCCGGCGCACCGACACCGACTGGGCGCCGTGGACGACCATCAAGTCCAACGACAAGAAGCGGGCCCGGGTCAACGCGATGCGGTTCTTCCTCAACCAGTTCGAGTACGACGACAAGGACCGTCAGATCGTCTTCCCGGCCGACCCGAGGATCGTGCAGCGCGGCAAGGACGCCGTCGGCGACTAGCTGCCGGGAGGTCGTGCTCCGGGCGTGCCGAGGTGCGCAGGACTGGCGCCCAGACTGTGATCCGTACCACACTGGATGGTGACGCGAGGAGGCAGCATGGGCACAGCCAATGTCGGTCACGGAATCGTCGTCGGCATCGACGGATCGGACAGCGCACTCGATGCGGCCCGGTGGGCCGCCTGCGTCGCCCGACGTCTCGGCGAACCGATCGACCTGGTCCACGTTCATCCCCCCACCTCCGGCGACGGGACCGACCCGTCGGAGGAAGCCGTTCTGACCGCCGCGGAAGCGGCAGTTCGGGGCGCGGTCGACCGGGTCGAGGTCCGGCGGTCCACTCCGTCGGGCAAGCCGGATCGAGTGCTCACCGACCTGTCGCGCGAGGCACGGATGATCGTCCTCGGCCACACGACCACCACGGAGTGGGAGTCGATGATCCGGCGCTCCGACGTCGTGTCGGTGGCCAACCACGCGGAATGCCCGGTGGTGACGTGGCGCAGCCGCGACGGATTCCAACCGCCCGACGGGCGCCCGGTCGTCGTCGGAGTGGACGGCACCGAGGTCAGCGAGTCCGCCGTCGAGCATGCGTTCGCGACCGCCGCGGCGCTCGAGGCACCCCTCGTCGCGATCCACACCTGGACGGAGCAGTCCACGCTCACCTACGGCGAGGGGTCACGGTTCACGGACTGGACGGCCTACGTCGAGCACCGGAGGGAGGAGATGAAGTCGCATACCTCCGGGCACACCGAACGGTTCCCCGACGTCGCGATCTCCTACCGGGTCGAGCGGGGCAAGCCCGACATCGTCCTGCTCGAGGAATCCAAGAGTGCCCAGCTCGTGGTGGTCGGCAGCCACGGCCGGAGCCCGCTGGCCGCTGCGGTGGTCGGCTCGAGCAGTCAGGGACTCATCCATCACAGTTGCTGTCCGGTCATGATCTGCCGCGCCCACCACCGATCGGAAACCGAGGCCCACTGAGCCGACCCGCGTGACCCTCGAGTCCCCCGCTCGGTTACTGTGCGGCGGTACCGAGCGGGGCGGTCTCCGACGCGGCCGGAGCGTGCGCGTAGACGGTGTCGCCCGCGACGAGCCCCAGGTCGTGGGTTTCGCCGCGGGTGATCTGCGTCGTGAACTGCTCACCCGTCGCGTCGTTGCGCAGTTCGACGCGCACCTCGAAGCCCAGCCGGACCACACGCTCGACGGTCGCCCGCGTGACACCGACCGAGCCGCCGGAGGTGTCGGAGAGCGCAGGTTGCCGGGCGAGCCGGATGTCGTGCGGCCGCACCAGCACGCCGTTGAGCTTGGACACCGTCCCGAGGAACGACATCACGAAGCTGTTCGACGGGCGATCGTAGAGTTCCTCCGGCGTTCCGACCTGTTCGATACGTCCGGCATTCATCACCGCGATGCGGTCGGCGACGTCGAGCGCCTCCTCCTGGTCGTGCGTGACGAGCACGGTGGTCACGTGCACCTCGTCGTGCAGGCGGCGCAGCCAGGTCCGCAGGTCGGCGCGCACCTTCGCGTCCAGGGCACCGAACGGCTCGTCGAGCAGCAGCACCTGCGGGTCGACGGCGAGAGCACGGGCGAGCGCCATGCGCTGACGCTGGCCACCGGACAACTGCGCCGGATAGCGTCGCTGGAACCCGCCGAGCCCGACGATATCGAGCAGGTCGTCGACCCGCTTCGTGATCTCGGCCTTGGGCCGCTTGCGGATCTTGAGTCCGAAGGCGACGTTCTCGCGCACGGTCATGTGCTTGAACGCGGCGTAGTGCTGGAAGACGAAACCGATGTCGCGCTTCTGCGGGGTGACGCCGGTGACGTCCTTACCGGCGATGTGGACGGTGCCCGCGTCGAGGGTCTCGAGGCCGGCGATCGAACGCAGCAGCGTCGACTTCCCCGAACCCGAGGGTCCGAGCAGGGCGGTGAGCGAGCCGGACGGGATGTCGATGTCGACGTCGGCGAGTGCGGCGAAATCTCCGTAGTTCTTGCGCGCCCCGGTAACAGTGATCATTCGGTGGTCCTCTTCCGGTCGAGCAGGGTCATCAGCAGCAGGACGATCACCGCGATGGCCATGAGCAGGGTCGCGGCGCTGTAGGCGCCGAAGGTGTTGTGGTCGTCGATGTACCGGGCGTGCACGAGCAGCGTCAGGGTCTGGGAGACGCCGGGGAAGCCGGACGAGACCATGATGACGGCGCCGAACTCGCCGAGGGCCCGCGCGACGGTGAGGACGATGCCGTAGGTCAGGCCCCAGCGGATCGCCGGCAACGTGATCCGCCAGAAGGTCTGCCAGGTGTTCGCGCCGAGGGTCGCGGCGGCCTGCTCCTGCTCCTCACCGATCTCGCGCAGCACCGGTTCGACCTCGCGCACGACGAACGGCAGCGTCACGAAGATCGTCGCGAGCACCATGCCCGGCAGGCCGAAGATCACCTTGAAGCCGAGATCCTCGACGGCACCGAACCAGCCGTTGGCGCCCCACAACATGATCAGGGCGACACCCACGACGATCGGCGAGACCGCGAAGGGCAGGTCGACGACGGCCTGCAACAGTCCCCTCCCCGGGAATCTGCCGCGGACGAGCGCCAGCGCGACGACGATGCCGAAGATCACGTTCACGGGCACGACGATCGCGACGATGAGCAGCGACAGGTTCAGAGCCGAGATCGCCGCCGGGGTGCTGATCGACTCGGCGAACGCCACGATGCCGTTCTCGAAGGTGCGGTAGAGGATCACCCCGATCGGGACGAGCAACAGTACGAACAGGTAGGCGAGCGCGACGAAGCGCAGCGACAGTCGGGATGCGAGGGACGGTTTCACCGGTCGTCCTCCTCTCGGCGCAACCCCCGATTCGCGACCAGGCGCAGGACGAACAGCACGACGAAGGCGATCACCAGCAGCGCGACGGAGACCGCGGCGGCGTTGACCGGCCGGTCGATCTCGATCTGCTGCTGGATGTACTGCGACGCGACCTGGGTCTTGTACGGGATGTTGCCGCCGATGAGCACGATCGAGCCGTACTCACCGATGGCGCGGGCGAATGCCAGGCCGGTGCCGCCGAGGACCGCCGGCGCGAGCACGGGCAGCACGACCGTGCGGAAGATCGTGAAGTTGCCGGCGCCGAGCGAGGCGGCGGCCTCCTCGACCTCACGGTCGGCCTCGATGAGCACCGGCTGCACCGAGCGCACCACGAACGGCAGCGTGACGAACGCCAGCGCCACCACCAGTCCCGGCTCGGTCGCGTTGAGCTGCACACCGATCGGGCTCTGCGGCCCGTACAGCGAGAGCAGCACGATGCTCGCGACGATCGTCGGTAGCGCGAAGGGCAGGTCGATCAGGGCATTGACGAACTTCTTGCCCGGAAACTCGTCGCGGACGAGCACCCAGGCGATCACCGTGCCCATCACCGCGTTGATCGCCGCGACGACCAGCGAGACGACGACGGTGATCCGTAGGGTCGCCAGGGCGGCCGGAGCGGTGATCGCATCGACGAACGTCCCGAGACCGTCCGAGACGGAGTGGAAGGCCAGGGCCGCGAGGGGAAGCAGGACGATCAGGCTCAACCACAGTGTGGCGATGCCGATACCGAGGGGCCCGACGGCGCCGGTGAACATCCGGCGTTGTGGTCGGGCGGGGGCCGTGGCGGACGGCCGGCGACGCGAACCCGCCGGGGCGGGAGACGAACCTCCCGACCCGGCGGTGTGTTCCGAAACGGTCACGCGCGTGCTCTACTTCGTTGCGTTGTCGTAGATCACCGCGATGGTGCCGGTGCTGTCGGCGAACAGCTCCTCGTTCACGGTCTCCCAGCCGCCGAGATCGGCGACGGTCCACAGCTTCTCCGGCTGCGGGAACTCATCGGCGAATTCCTCGGCGACGGTCGGATCGACGGGCCGGAAACCGGCTTCGGCCCACAGGCGCTGGGCCTCGGGGGTGTACAGGAAGTCGTTGAACGCCTGCGCGACCTCGACGTCCTTCGCGTTCTTCAGTACCGCCGCAGGGTTCTCGATCTTGAAGGTGACGGGCGGGGTGACGTGCTCGACGGGGTCGCCGTTGCGCTCGATGAACAGTGCCTCGTTCTCGTAGCTCAGCAGCACGTCGCCGGTGCCCTGCAGGAAGGTCTCGGTGGCCTCGCGACCGGACTTCGGCTGCACCTTCACATGGTCGGTGACCAGTGCGGTGACGTAGTCGATGCCGGCCTGCGGGTCGGCGCCGCCGTTGCTCTTCGCGGCGTACGGCGCAAGCAGGTTCCACTTCGCCGAACCCGAGCTGAACGGGTTGGGGGTGACGACCTCGACATCCGGCCGGAGCAGGTCGTCCCAGTCCCGGATGTTCTTCGGGTTGCCCTCACGGACGACGATGGTCACGACCGATCCGAACGGTATCCCGTTGTAGGCGTTGTCGTTCCAGTTCTCGTCGACGAGTCCCGCGTCGACGAGACGGGTGATGTCGGGCTCGACGGAGAAGTTCACGAAGTTCGCCTCGGCGCCGTCGCGCACCTTGCGGGCCTGGTCTCCGGAGGCGCCGTAGGACTGCTGGAAGACGACGCCCTCGCCTTCCTCGGTCTCCTGGAAGGCGGGGATCAGCGAGTCGAATCCGACCTTGGGCACGGCGTAGGCGTAGAGGTTGACCGTCCCGCCGGATCCGTCGCCGCCGCTCTCGGCTCCGACGGTGTCGCTCGAACCACCGGAGCAGGCGGTGAGGGAGAGTGCGGTGACCGCGGCGAACGCCGCGACAGCGAACCTGGAACGTTTCATGACGAGCCTCCTGAGGGGCTGTTTCGAGGGGGATGAACGCGACCGGCACCGGACGAGGGGCTGCCGGAATCGGACCGGCCGGGATTCGCGAGGATGCGGCACCGACGGACGAGAGGATCCGGAAGACGGGGACCGCGGAGAGAAGGAGGATTCAGCGACAACAGTCGATGTCGGCGACCGATGGCATGCCCACAGCGATCAACGCCAACTCGTGGCGGAGGCGGGGCAGAGTGGTCGCGGACACGCGGCAGAGATTAGCAGAGGTCGAGGGTCGACCGAAATCGACGATTCGGACACCGGACGTCGAGCACCGAACCGGATGCGCGAGCGGCGTGCTCACATGGAGACGAGCCATGCGACGACGACGATGATCAGCAGCGCGATCAGCGCCAGGGTTACGCGCGAACGCGGCATGTCAGCAATCCTCCGTCGTCGTGGCGGGCGAGTCCGTCTCTCCGCGGCCGAGCAGTCCGAAGACACCGGCCATCGCCCGATCGAGCAGCCATGCGACCCCGGAGCAGGCCGGCACCAGCACTGCGAGCACCAGGGCCACCTGGGGGACGAAGGGCAGGCCCGCGAGCCACAGCTCGAAGCCGTCCCACCACGAAGCCACCCGATCCATTGCCTACACCCTAGTAGGTTCGGCAACCGCGCTGCGATCCGCCCGGCCCGCGGTGATCATGGAGGGATGGACCACTACCACTCCTCCTCACCGCTGTCGGGGGCACCCTTCCGACGGAGTCCGTTCCCGCCGATCGACGACTACGCATTCCTCTCGGATTGCGAGAGCACCTGCCTGATCGCACGTGACGGCACCGTGGAGTGGATGTGCGTGCCCCGTCCGGACTCGCCGAGTGTGTTCGGGTCGCTGCTGGACCGCAGCGCGGGACATTTCCGGTTGTCGCCGCACGACCGCACCGTTCCTGCGGCACGCCGGTACCTGCCGGGCGGTCTGGTGCTCGAGACGACCTGGCAGACCGACACGGGTTGGATGATCGTGCGGGACGCGCTGGTCATGTCACCCTGGTACGACGTCGAGGAACGCTCCACCACGCATCGCCGGACCCCGTCCGACTGGGAGGCCGAGCACATGCTGTTGCGCACGGTGCGCTGCGTGAACGGGACGGTCGACCTGTACGTCAGCTGCGAACCCGCCTTCGACTACCACCGCGGCCGCACCGAATGGAGCTATACCGGCAAGGTCTACGAGGAGGCCACCGCGGTGTGCCGGAACGCGCCGGACGAACATCCGACGCTGCGCATGACGACGGATCTGCGCCTCGGAATCGAGGACCGCGAGGTCCGCGCGCGACGTCGACTCCACAAGGGCGACACGGCCTTCGTCGCATTGTCGTGGTCGGACCGCCCGATGCCGCACACCTTCGACGAGGCCGCCGTCAAGATGACCGCCACCCAGGACTACTGGCGTGAGTGGATCACGACGGGCCGCTTCCCGGATCACCCGTGGCGCACCTACCTGCAGAGCAGCGCTCTGACGCTCAAGGGACTGACCTACAGCCCGACCGGGGCGCTGCTCGCAGCGTCGACGACCTCACTCCCCGAAACACCTGGCGGAGAACGTAACTGGGACTACCGTTACGCGTGGGTACGCGATTCGACCTTCGCACTGTGGGGTCTGTACACCCTCGGGTTCGACCGGGAGGCCGACGACTTCTTCTCGTTCATCCTCGACGTCTCGCGCGACGCGGACGGCGTCCGCTATCCGCTCCAGGTGATGTACGGGGTGGGCGGTGAGCGCGAGTTGCCGGAGTCGACCCTCGATCATCTGAGCGGCTACGACGGCGCCACCCCGGTCCGCATCGGCAACGACGCCTATCACCAACAGCAACACGACATCTGGGGCACACTGCTCGACTCGGTGTACCTGCACGTCAAGTCCCGCGGGCACTTCCCCCAGACGCTGTTGCACACCCTGCGCCGGCAGGTCGAGGAGGCAGCGGCCAACTGGCGCAAGCCCGATCGCGGCATCTGGGAGGTGCGCGGCGAACCCCAGCACTTCGTGTCGTCGAAGGTCATGTGCTGGGTGGCACTCGATCGCGGCGCGAAACTCGCCGAACTGCAGGGTCGTCCCGACTACGCCCGGAAGTGGGCGGCGATGGCCGACGAGATCAAGGCCGACGTCCTCGAACACGGCGTCGACGAACGCGGCGTCTTCACCCAGCGGTACGGCCACCCGTCACTCGACGCGTCGGCTCTGCTGATCCCCTTGTTGCGCTTCCTGCCCGCAGACGACCCCCGGGTGCGGGCCACGGTGCTGGCGATCGCCGACGAACTCACCGAGGACGGGCTGGTGCTGCGCTACCGGGTGGAGACCACCGACGACGGGCTCGCGGGCAAGGAGGGCTCGTTCACCATCTGCTCGTTCTGGCTGGTCTCGGCGCTCGTCGAGATCGGCGAGGTCGAGCGGGCCGCCGCACTGTGCCAGCGCCTGCTCGACTACGCGAGCCCCCTGAAGCTCTATGCCGAGGAGATCGACACCGAGAGCGGACGTCATCTGGGGAACTTCCCGCAGGCGTTCACCCACCTGGCGCTCATCAATGCCGTCGTCCATGTCATCCGCGCAGAGCGGGAGATCGGAGCGGGCAACTTCCGGCCCGCGCATCTCGGACCGTGAGCCGGTCTCAGGCGACTCAGCGCCACCGCATCCGGGGAGACGTCGGTCTGCCACGGATCGAGGCCGCGCTCGTCGCCGTACGAGCCGGCGCTGTAGTACGCGATGGGCTGCACCCCGAGTTCGACGAGAGCGTCGAGCCATTGGCTGGAGGTCGCGACGATCCGCTCGGGTGTGCCCTCGATCGTCGTCGTGCCGTAGGAGTGCTCGACGGTGACGGTCTCGCCGCCGGCGGTCGCGGTGTCATCGGTGTCCGACGAACACGCCACGAGGGTCGGGGCAACGAACAGTACGAGCGCTACCGCGGAGAGAACGACTCGGCGCATGGGCGACCTCCACTTCAGGTGAGGCTCACCTCAGCTCGAATGTGGACGTCCGTGTGCCGGCGCAGTGCTCAACGGAAGCGGGACAGCAGGGTCTCCGCCTGTTCGGCGATACCCCGGATCACCTCGCCCGCGGGTCGCTCGGAGCGCACCAGACCGGCGGCCTCCCCCGCGTAGACCACCCCGATGTCGGGATCGTCACCGGTGTACGCCGCGGCGAGGGTGTCCTCGTCGGCGCCCCGGCCGTGCCACTCCTCGGTGAACGCATTGCGCAGGGCGCGTCCGCCCCAGCGCGCCGGCCACGGCTGGTGCCGGGCCTTGTCGAAGACGTCGGTGTAGACGGTGTCGGCGCTGCCGGCCTCCACGAGCCGGCCACGGGCGTAGTCGGGGCCGACGGTCTCCGGGCTGGCGAGCAGCGCCGTCCCGACCAGGGCGCCCTGCCCACCGGCTGCGAGCACCGCTGCCAGACCGCGACCCGTGGCGATGCCACCTGCGGCGAGCACGGGCAGCGACGTCGACTCGAGCACCTCCTGCAGCAACGGGAGGGTACCGATCCGTCCCGTGTGCCCACCGGCCTCATGGCCCTGCGCGATCACCGCGTCGACACCCGCTGCCTCGACCACGCGCAGATCGTCGACCGTGTTGATCTGCGAGAGGACGACGGCCCCGGCCTCGTGGACGCGCTCGATGTAGGGAGCGGGATCGCCGAACGAGAGCGTGACCAGTTGCGGGCGGTACTCGAGCACCGCGGTGAGGAGGCTGTCGTCGTCGGCAAGCGCCCAAGTCATCAGACCGAATCCTACGGCCCCACCACCGATCTCGCGGGCGGTGCGCACCTCGCCCTCGATCCACTCGGCGGTGTTGTACCGGGCGGCACCGATCAGGCCGAGTCCGCCGGCCCGCGTCACCTCGCCGGCGAGCCGCCCACCGGCCCGGCCACCCATGGGCGCACCCAGCAGAGGAACGGAGATTCCGAGTTCACGGGTGAGCCAGGTGTCGAGCACGCGAATCCTTCCGGTGGGCGTCGCAGCAGGAGCGACTACTTCTTCGGCTTGTCGGACGAGGCCTCGGACGACAACGCGGCGACGAACGCCTCCTGCGGAACGTCGACGCGGCCGATGGTCTTCATCCGCTTCTTGCCTTCCTTCTGCTTCTCGAGCAGCTTGCGCTTACGGCTGATGTCGCCGCCGTAGCACTTGGCGAGAACGTCCTTGCGGATCGCCCGGATGTTCTCGCGGGCGATGATCTTCGAGCCGATCGCGGCCTGGACGGGCACCTCGAACTGCTGCCGCGGGATGAGTTCCTTGAGCTTGGTCGTCATCTTGTTGCCGTAGGCGGCCGCGGCGTCCTTGTGGACGATCGCGCTGAATGCGTCGACGGCCTCGCCCTGCAACAGGATGTCGACCTTGACCAGCGCGGCCTCCTGCTCTCCGGCCTCCTCGTAGTCCATCGAGGCGTAGCCGCGGGTGCGCGACTTCAGCGAGTCGAAGAAGTCGAAGATGATCTCGGCCATCGGCAGCGTGTACCGCAGCTCGACGCGGGTCTCGGACAGGTAGTCCATACCGCCGAGCTCACCGCGCCGCGACTGGCACAGCTCCATGATCGAACCGATGAACTCGCTCGGCGCGATGATGGTGCACTTGACGATCGGTTCGTAGATCTCGCGAGCCTTGCCCTCGGGCCAGTCGGACGGGTTCGTCACGACGACTTCCTGGCCGCCTTCGAGCACGACGCGGTAGACGACGTTGGGAGCCGTGGAGATCAGGTCGAGGCCGAACTCGCGCTCGAGGCGCTCGCGGGTGATCTCCATGTGCAGCAGACCGAGGAAGCCGCAGCGGAAACCGAACCCGAGAGCGACGGACGTCTCGGGCTCGTAGGTGAGCGCGGCGTCGTTGAGCTGGAGCTTGTCGAGCGCGTCGCGCAGCACCGGGTAGTCGGAGCCGTCGACCGGGTACAGACCGGAGTAGACCATCGGGCGCGGTTCGCGGTAGCCGGTGAGCGGCTCCTCCGCACCGTGGCGGGCGGTGGTGACGGTGTCACCGACCTTCGACTGGCGCACGTCCTTCACGCCGGTGATGAGATAGCCCACCTCGCCGACGCCGAGACCGGCGGTGGCCTTGGGTTCGGGCGAGACGATGCCGACCTCGAGCAGTTCGTGGGTCGTGCCCGTCGACATCATCTTGATCTTCTCGCGGGGCACGATCTTGCCGTCGACCACACGCACGTACGTCACGACGCCGCGGTAGGTGTCGTAGACGGAGTCGAAGATCATGGCGCGGGCGGGCGCGTCGGCGTCACCGACCGGCGGCGGCACCTGGCGGATCACGGCGTCGATGAGTTCGGGGACGCCCTCGCCGGTCTTGCCGGAGACCCGGAGCACGTCGGACGGCTCACAGCCGATGATGTTCGCGATCTCACCGGCATAGCGGTCGGGATCGGCCGCGGGCAGGTCGATCTTGTTGAGGACCGGGATGATCGTCAGGTCCTTGTCGAGCGCAAGGTAGAGATTGGCGAGGGTCTGCGCCTCGATGCCCTGCGCGGCGTCGACGAGCAGGACCGCGCCCTCGCACGCCTCGAGCGCGCGGGAGACCTCGTAGGTGAAGTCGACGTGGCCCGGGGTGTCGATCAGGTGCATCACATAGTCTTCGCCGTCGAGCTTCCACGGCAGACGTACGTTCTGCGCCTTGATCGTGATGCCACGCTCGCGCTCGATGTCCATGCGGTCGAGGTACTGGGCGCGCATCTGCCGCTCCTCGACCACCCCGGTGAGCTGCAGCATCCGGTCCGCGAGCGTCGACTTTCCGTGGTCGATGTGCGCGATGATGCAGAAGTTCCGGATCTTTGCGGGGTCCGTGAACGTGGTGTCGGCGAAGGTGCTGATGTCGTGCTCCTGACTCGGACTGGCAGCGGCCAGCAGACCGCGGTCACCCTGCAGAATATCCAAGTCGGGCGACGGCCGGGATTTCGCCCGGGTCAGGTCCGGTTAAGCTCGGTTCCCGTGGCCGGTACATGGAAGAAGTTGGGCAGGCAGCTGGGGCGTCTCGCCGTCGACCAGGGTCCGAAGATCTACCAGCAGTTGCAGCAGTCCGGGGCGCTCGACAAGGCGCGCGCCGCGTTGAACGCGGCCGGCCGGACCGGCGCAGCGAGCGGAACCTCGGGGAGCGGTACCACTGCGGCACCGAAGCCCGGCGCGTCCGGGACCACGGCGCCGAAGCCAGGTGCCGCGAAGACCCAGTCCGGCACGAAGCGTCCGGCCCCCGGTCGCCCGGTGGCGTCGCGCACCACGCCCACGGCGCAGCGTGCCCGCCGCCTCGAGTACTCCCCCGACCTCGACGGTCGCGCCGATCCGGGCGAGATCGTGTGGACCTGGGTGGCCTATGAAGAAGATCCGACGGAGGGCAAGGACCGCCCGGTGCTCGTCGTGGGCCGCGACGACAGGACGCTGCTCGGGCTGATGCTCTCGTCGAACTCCGACCGCGACGGTCACCGCGACTGGCTCGGAATCGGCTCCGGACCGTGGGACGCGGAGAACCGCCCGAGCTGGGTGCGCCTCGATCGCGTGCTCGACGTCCCCGAGGACAGCATCCGCCGCGAAGGCGCGATCCTCCCCCGCGCTCGATTCGGTCAGGTCGCGACCCGGCTCCGTACCGATTTCGGCTGGAGCTGAATCGGGCCGCGCCCTGACCGCAGGCCCTCAGGAGGCCCGGAGCCCGTACCGCCGCCCGAAGAGGAAGGTGTAGACGAGCGCTCCGAGCGCTCCGCCGATGAGCGGGAACACGATGAATGCCCACAGCTGCCCGAGCGCACCGTCCTGGTAGAAGGCGACGGCGAGGCTACGGGCGGGATTGACCGACGTGTTGTCGATCGGGATCGAGATCAGGTGGATCACCGCGAGAGTGAAGCCGATGGCGATGCCGGCGATCGGCGCGTCGGCCACCTGATCGGTCGCACCCAGCACCACGAAGACGAGCACGGCCGTGAGCAGGACCTCGACGACGATCATCGCGCCGATGCCGTAGCCGTTCTCGAGCACGCCGCCGAGCGGACCGTGCACCGCCGAGGGGCTGTGCGCGCCCCAGCCGTTCGCCCCGAGGCCGTCGGCGGCACGGTCGTAGCTCGGCAACGACGACGCCACCGCGTAGAGCGTCAGACCGGCGACCAGACCGCCGACGACCTGCGCGATCCAGTAACCCACGGCGCGCACCGGCGTCACGTGACCGACGATGAGCTGCCCGAGCGTCACCGCCGGGTTCACGTGACACCCGGAGATCGGGCCGATGGTGTACACGAGGAACAGCAGGGTCAGGCCGAACGCCAGTGCGACGCCGAGCTGACCGACATAGGTTCCGGCGAACACCGCGGTACCCACCGCGGAGAACACCAGGAGGAAGGTTCCGATCGCCTCCGCCACGTACTTCCGCAGGTCGGAGAACTCACCGGGGTCTCTGATTTCCAGGGAGGTCTGGCGTGCGAGATCTTCGTCGATTCGGGACTCGGGATCGCGTGGGGGTTCCATGGGTCACCTCGATGTTCGCGGTCCCGCTCGCAGGCGGAACCCGGTGGTAGAACACTTCGAGTCGATGCACCGCAGCCGCGAACTCGTCGTTCGCGCTGTGAGGGAGATTACGCATGCGCCGTGACCTCGACAACGACATCGTGCACCGTGGCGTGTCCGCCCATGTAGATGCCCTCCCGCGGCGGCACGCAACAACAACAGTCAGGTGCGCGTAGTCCTGGCCGAAACGATCAGGCCGGTGAGAAGGGTGATTCGACCGCCGGTTTGGGCTTTGCGATCCGTTCTTGGTAACCTTGTCCATCGGTGCTCAGATGCACCCAGAGCTTTCCTACCAGCTACCAGCAAGACGACAGGATTTTACGCGTGGCCAACATCAAGTCCCAGGTGAAGCGGATTCGCACCAACGAGCGCAACCGACTCCGGAATCAGTCGGTGAAGTCGTCGCTTCGTACGGCGATCCGTTCGTTCCGCGAGGCTGCGGCCGCTGGCGACAAGGACAAGGTCAACGAGCTCCTCGTCGCCACGAGCCGTCAGCTCGACAAGGCTGCCAGCAAGGGTGTCATCCACCCCAATCAGGCTGCCAACAAGAAGTCTGCTCTCGCGAAGCTTGCCAACAAGCTCTGAGTTCATCGCTCCGAGGTAGTAGACGCAGGCTCTGCTTCACGAAGGCCGTCCCCCGCCGGGGACGGCCTTCGTGGCGTTGAACGACAGAAATGATGCCGCCCGCCCGGAATCGGCCGCGGGCACGAGCACGGGCACGGGCACGGCGGAGAAGCCTCAGGCCGCCAGCTCGGAGATGATCCGCACGGCGTGCTCGAGGGCGTAGTCCGGATCGGCCGCGGCTCCCTTGACGTCGGCGTTGAGCGCAGCGACCACCGTGAGTGCGGTCCCGATCGACGCCGGCGCCCACGTGCGCGCCTGCGCCTGCGCCTTCTTCACCTTCCACGGCGGCATACCCAGCGACGACGCGAGGGAGAACGGGTCGCCGCGACCGGCCGAGCCGACCCGGGCGATCGTGTGCACGGCGTCGGCGAGAGCATCGGCGAGCAGCACGTGGGCGACACCGCGGTGCATCGCCCACCGTAGCGCTTCGAGCGCACCGGCCGTATCGCCGGCCACGGCCTTCTCGGCTACGTCGAATCCCGACACCTCGGCCTTGCCCGAGTAGTAGCGTCGCACGGCCGCAGCATCGATCTTGCCGCCGGTGTCGGCCACGAGCTGGCTGCACGCCGCAGCGAGTTCGCGCAGGTCGGAACCCACCGCCTCGATGACGAGCTGTTCGACATCGCCCGAGACTCGCACCCCTGCGGCCTGGAACTCCTTGTGGACGAACGTCCGCACCCACGCCGCCTTCTCCCCCGCCTTCGCGGGAGCGGCACACATGTGCTCCTCGGCGCCGCGCTTGCGCAGCGCGGGCACCATCGCCTTGGTGCGTCCCCCGCCGCTGTGGAGGATCACCAGTGTCACGCCCGGAGGCGGATCGCCCGCGACATCGAGGATCAGCGCCGCGGCGTCCTTCCCGGCGTCGGCGGTGGATTCGAGGATCACGATGCGTTCTTCCGCGAACAGCGACGGACTCAGCAGCTCGGCGAGTTCGGGTACGCCCGCGTCGCCGGCGCGGAGCCTGGAGACGGGGAGATCGCCGGGAGTTTCGCTGCGCGTGCGGACATCGGACACGATCTTCGCGACGGCACGGTCGACGAGCAGTTCTTCCTCACCGAGGATCAGATGCAGGGACGCGTCGCTCACGGTTCGATCGTGCCACGCACGTCCGACACCACCGCGAGCGCCCCGGAGGCGGCACGGAGCACTGCAACGTCGCCGTGCAGGTCGGTCCGCAGGACCCGCGCCCCGATTCCGGTCAGGGTGGAGACGATCTCGGGATGGGGATGCCCGAACAGGTTGTCTCGCCCGGCGCTGACGAGGGCGACGCTCGGCCGCACAGCGGTGAGGAAGCGTGCGGGTGTGGTGCGCGAGCCGTGGTGCGGCACCTTCAACACGTCCGCACGCACGTCGGTGCCCGACCGCACGAGTGCGTCGAGCGCGGCCTCCTCCGCGTCTCCCGGCAACAGGACCCGGCCCACGACGGTGTCGACCGCCAGGACGAGCGAGTTGTCGTTCTCGGAACCGCCTGTCCGTCGCCCGGCCGGGCCCAGCACCCGGATGTCGAGATCGCCCGCACGCAGGGTCGCACCGGCACCCACTTCCCGCACCACGACACCGGTCCCGGTCGCCGCGTCGAGCACACCCGCCGCGTCGTCACCGGCAGCACCCGGCCCGACCACGACCATCTCGACCGAGCGCCCGGTGAGGACACCGCGGATCCCACCCGCGTGGTCGGCGTGCAGGTGCGACACGACGAGCAGTGCGATACGGCGAATCCTCAACCGGCGCAGGCACCGATCGACGGGTTCCGGTTCGGGTCCGGTGTCGACGACGACCGCGCGCCCGTCCCCCGTCGCCAGCACCAGAGCATCGCCCTGACCGACATCGCATGCGACGAGTACCCATTCGGCTCCGGGCCAGCCCGGTCGCAGCATCCGCACCGGCAGCCACACCGCCGCGACGGCCACCGCAATCACGAGAGCCGTGATCCGCACCCGCCGGTGACGAGCCACCGACCACGCCACCGCGACCAGCACCGCCGCGACCACTGCCCCCACCGGCCCGTCCGGCACCTCGAGCTCGGCCGACGGCAACGATGCCGCCCGGTCGGCCACCGTGATCAGCCACCACAGGAACGGCCCGGTGCCGCGCGCGAGCACCTCCCCAACCCACGGGACGACGGAGGCGCCCACCGCGACCAGCGAACCGAGGACCGTCAGCGGCGCAAGTACCGGGGCGACGAGGACATTGGCCGCGACCGACACGACACTCACGGTCCCGCTCACCGCCGCGACGAGAGGTGCGGTCGCCACGAACGCGACCAGCGACATTGCCGCGACCTCCGCGATGGGACGCGGCCACCCGCGATCCACGAGCCGGGTCACGACAGGTGGCGCGGCGACGATCAGTGCCGCCGTCGCGGACACCGACAGCGCGAACCCGACGTCGACGGCGAGGTCGGGCAGGAGTACGAGCAGTACGCCCACCGCGGTGCACAGGGCGGGAAGTGCCTGTCGCTCACGACCCGTCACGAATGCCAGTAACCCGATCGATCCCATCGCGGCCGCGCGCACCACACTCGCCGACGGACGGACCACGACGACGAAGGCGACGAGAGCCGTCGCGGCGAGGATGGTCCCGGAACGCGGTCCGAGTCCTACCGCGCGCACGAGGAGCAGTACCGCTCCGAGGACGATGCTGACGTTGGCTCCGGACACGGCCGTCAGATGCGTCAGTCCGGCCACCCGGAAGTCCTCCCGCACCTCGTCGGTCAGCGCCGTGGTGTCGCCCACCACGAGACCGGGTAGCAGGCCGGCCCGGTCGGCGGGAAGCACCGCGGAACCCACGTGCGCGAGCCGGTCGCGTACCGTGCCAGCCCATCGCTGCCACACCGGGGGCGGGCCGACGACCATGGGTGCGTTCTCCGCGTGGAGCACCGCCACCGTGGTGCCCGGCCCGGTGTGCGGCGCCGCCCGCACGCGTGCGGTGACCGACTGCCCGGGCAGGAGATCTCCCCACGAGTCGGCCGGGGCGAGCACCACCACCGATCCCCCGGTGTCCATGGATCGCCCACCGACCGTCACGTGCTCGAGCCTGGCCGGGATGCGTACCCGGGGTGTGTCGTCGAATGCCGCAGCCCGGATGTGCCGCGGGTCGTCGGTGGGGAGGAGGACGACGCCGGCCCAGGATCCCTTCTCCGCTGCGGAGGCGATCGGGTGCTGGTCGGCGGCCCACATCCGGAGGCCGGCGGCCGGTCCGAATCCCGCGACGACGGCCAGTGCGGCGAGGAGGATCCGCGCACCTCCGCGTGGGATGCGACCGGTCGCGACGAGACGGACCGTCACGGAGCACCCGACGACGGCCGCGACCGCCACGACGATCACGATCCGCCATCCCGTGTACAAGCCCAGAAGCGTCACGGCCCACGCGGCCAGCGCGCACGGCACCAGCCGGGCATCGAGAACCGTTGCGGCGTCGGACCCGTCGTTCCGTCCGGTCACACCGTCACCAGTTCACGCAGCCTCGCGAGTCGCGCCGGTCCGATCCCGTCGACCTCACCGAGTTGTTCGACGTCCGTGAACGGTCCGTTGGTATCGCGCCACGAGACGATCGCCGCTGCCGTGACGGGACCGACGCCCGGCAGCGCGTCGAGCGCAGTCTCGTCGGCGGTGTTGAGATCCACCAGCCCGCCTGCCTCCGGTGGAGCATCGCCCGGTGTCTGCGCCCCGACGATTCCACTGGCCTGCGGAACAGGTTGGGGCGGGGCGATTCCCACGACGATCTGATCACCGTCGGCGACCCGCCGGGCCAGATTCAGGCCGATGAGGTCGGCGCCGTCGGCAGCACCACCGGCAGCGTCGAGCGCGTCGGCCACACGGGATCCCGCCGGCAGCCGCACGAGCCCGGGACGTGTCACCGCACCCACGACGCTGACGACGAACTCAGCGGAATCCGGCTGTGCCGTGTCCGTCTCCCTCGCGGCGGACGGCTCTGCCGTGTCCACGACTTCGACTCTCGGCAGCGGCGGTACCGGTTCGGGGACCGGCCGGTCGCGCCACACGACGACGAGTGCCACTGCGGCGGCGAGCACTCCGATCGCGGCGAGAGCAGCGGTTCCCCGTCGTCCCGTGTCCCATCGCGCGGCGGTCAGCCGATCGACGAATCGTTCCCGGCCGGGACCGCTGTGGAGGGGTTCGTCGCCGTTGTCCGGATCCGCCCAGGGGTGGTCGTTCGCCGACCTGTCGTCGGTCCAGGGCGGTTCCGCGGGCATCGCCGAGGAACGCGTGATCGCGCCGAGGCGGGTGCGCGCGAGATCACGATGGTCACTGCTCGCCATGCCGCGACGCTAACCGCGGCCGCGACCGCCGGATTCCGTGCCTGCACCGATCCGGACGGGGTTGTGGATGACCCGCACCCCTGTGGATGAATGCCCGGATGGGGCCTCCACCGGCATCATCCGGGCCGGGAGGTGGTGTAGGTGGTCAGTCCTCGGAGACACCGGTCGCCGCGGAGGCGACGACCACACCGACCGCACCCGGCCCGACGTGCGCGCCGAGAACCGCGTCGAGTTCGGACACGACGATCTCGGTGCCTTCCGGAAGGCGCTGTGCGAGCTGATCGACGAGGCTGCGCGCCCGCTCGGGTGCCCCGCGGTGGTGCACCGCGACGAGCGGTTCGTCGCCCACATCGGTCGCGGCTCCGTCGACGAGCTTGGCCATCGCCTTGGTCATCGTGCGGGTCTTCTCCCGCAGGACGAGCTTGCCGTCGGAGATGTGCAGCACGGGCTTCATCGCGAGCGCGGTACCCAACAGCGCTGTGGCCGTGCCGATCCGACCACCGCGACGGAGGTGGTCGAGCCGGTCGACGACGAGCAGGGTCCGGGCGGACGCCGCGACCTCCACGGCCCGCTCGTACACCCGGGCCAGGTCTTCTCCGGCCCGTGCGGCGCGCACCGCTTCGAGGACGGCGAAACCCGAACCCATGGCGGTGTTCCGCGAATCGACGAGCCGGATCCGGTCGCCCAGCGATTCGGCGGCGTGCCGGGCTGCGTCCCATGTCCCGGACAGCACCCGCGAGAGGTGCACGGCTACGACGCCGTCTCCTCCACTGTCCTCGAGCGCCTCGGTATAGGCGTCGGTCAGTTCTGCGGGAGACGGACCGGAGGTCGTCACGGTCGACAGGTCCTCCGGCAACTCGTCGACGCCCTCGCGGAGGTCGCGTCCGCCCGCGATGATGTGCAGTGGCACAACACGGATGTCGTACCGACGGACCAGTTCAGGGTCGATACAACTCGACGAATCTGTGACGACGACGACGGACACGACGCCTACCGTAGGCCCTCCACCGGGACTTCCGCATCCCGATGCACGATCCGGACCGCGTCGCCGACAGCGGCGGCGACACGGCGGTGTCCTTCCCAACCCCAGTGGATCCCGTCGGGATTGGCGTCGTCGGAGAAGACGTTCTCCCGCACCGCTTCGGCGAGATCGACGAGGGGAACCGACTTCTCGGCCGCCCAGCGGGTGATCGCGCGTGCCGCGGGGAGCCGGCCGGCATGCACCGACCGGTACTGCTCGCTGCGGTGCACCGACGGCATGGTGCCGATGACGGGCAGATCGGGGCGCATGTATGCCAATGCGTCCCTGATCGTTTCGAGGTACTCGACGCTGACCCGGGGTGGGAGCGCCACCGGTCGCCCGAGCGGTGACAGTCGCGGCTGCAACCACCCGTAGGCGTTACGCGCCGCGCGACGCAAGGCCGGCGGGCGGATGTAGCGCAGGCCCTCCCGCAGTGCGGTGGGCAGCGGGGACGGGAGGGTGTCCATCCCGCCCACGGCCAGGACGACGGCTCCGGCGTGCGGGATCGCGGCCCACACCCGCGGGTCCTGGGTCATGGCCCACCACGCGTCGCGTGTGGTCCACCCGATCCGAGCGACGAGCTCGACGTCCCATCCGAGTTCGGCCGCGACCAGGTTGGGCCAGATCTGCGGATGGTCGGCGGGCAGGCCGCCCTTCGGGCCGTAGTAGCTCAGGGAGTCACCGATCACCAGCAGGACCGGGCGCTGCGGGGCGGCGTCGGTTCCGATCGGCGTGGGTTCAGAGGACGTCATCGGGCGCCACCGTGGCCGACGCGTTCCAGACGTCGAGGCGCCAGGACGGCACCTCGCCGTATCCGCTGAGCTGCACCCATCCGGTGTTCCCGAGACCGCCGAGGACGGACCACCGATCGACGGGCAGGTCGAGCAGGGCGGCGGTGAGCGCGGCGATCAGACCCCCGTGTGCGACCAGCACGATGGGCCGATCGCTCCAGTCCTCGTACTTGTCGAGCAGTTCGCCGACGACGGCCATGCTGCGCCGCGCGACGTCGATCCGGTTCTCGCCTCCCGGCGGTGCCCAGGTCGCGTCGGCGCGCCACGCGCTGCGCGCGCCCGGGGCCACGGCGTCGACCTCGGTGTGGGTCAGGCCCTGCCATTCGCCGAGATGCGTCTCGCGCAGCCGCGTGTCGATCGCGACCGGCAGCCCGATGCGATCGCCGAGCGCGGTCGCCGTGTCGTAGGCGCGGCGCAGATCGGACGAGACGACGGCGAGCGGATCGAACCGGGCGATCGCGTCGGCGACGGCGAGCGCCTGCTGCCGGCCGAGCTCGGAGAGGTCGGTGTCGAGCTGGCCCTGCATCCGCCGCGTGGCGTTGTACTCGGTCTGGCCGTGGCGCAGCAGCACCAGCTGCCGCACCCGCGGGCTCTGCGAACCCTCCTCCGGACGACTCACACGTCCTCCGGCGAGTCGGCGGCGTCGATCGCCGAACGGGGGCCACCCACACCATCGACCTCGATGGTCGGGCAGTCCTTCCACAGGCGGTCGAGGGCATAGAAGTTGCGCTCGTCCTCGTGCTGGATGTGCACCACGACGTCGACGTAGTCGAGCAACGTCCACCGTCCCTCGCGGGTGCCCTCGCGGCGGACGGGCTTGTGGCCGGCCTCGCGCAGCTTCTCCTCGACGTTGTCGACGATGGCGTTGACCTGACGCTCGTTGGGTGCGGACGCGATGACGAAGCAATCGGTGATCACCAGTTGCTCGGACACGTCGAGCACCACGACGTCGGTGGCGAGTTTCTCGTCGGCGGCCAGGGCTGCGATTCGGGCCATCTCCGTGGCTTCTGCCGTTGCGCTCACTGCGTGCTCTTTCTCTCGATGGTGCCGGGGGTGTTTCCGTCGAACACCGGGACGGGATCTCCGTCGGGGTGCGTATTCGTGCGGTAGAGCCGGCGTTTGCTGATGTACTGCACCACTCCGTCGGGCACCAGGTACCAGACCGGCCGGTTCTCGCGAGCCCTCCTGCGGCAGTCCGTGGAGGAGATCGCCAGTGCGGGGATCTCGACCAGGCTCACCGCCTCGGCCGGGAGTTCGTCCAGATGCGGTGCCAGGTGTTCGGCGTGCAGGTCGTATCCGGGCCGGGACACCCCGACGAAGCGGGCGAGGTCGAACAGGGTCTGCCAGTCCTGCCAGGACAGGATCGATCCCAGGGCGTCCGCGCCGGTGATGAAGTACAGCTCCGCGTCGGGATACTGCTTGCTGAGATCTCGCAGCGTGTCGACGGTGTAGGTGGGTTTGCGTCGATCGATGTCGACACGGCTGACGGAGAACCGCGGGTTGGATGCGGTCGCGATCACCGTCATCAGGTAGCGGTCCTCGGCGGGGCTGACGTCGCGTCCGGTCTTCTGCCAGGGTTGCCCGGTGGGCACGAAGATCACTTCGTCCAGGTCGAAGCTCGCGGCGACCTCGCTGGCCGCCACGAGGTGTCCGTGGTGGATCGGGTCGAACGTTCCACCCATGACGCCCAGGCGGCGCCTGGGGGCCGAGGGCCGATCCGTTGGCTGATGCACGGTTGTCCAGCTTACGGGTTCACACGGGGAGCAGACTCGCCACCACCGTTGCGAGCTGCTGCGCCGACCGGCACTCGTGCATCGTGACGACCTCGCTGTAGACCCTGGCGGCCGAATCCCCCGAACCCCATTGTCCCTTCGGCTCGGGATTGAGCCAGTGCGCGTGCCGTGCGACGGACACGAGATGTTCGAGGACCTCGAGGTTCGGATTGCGGTAGTTCGTGCGGCCGTCGCCGAGGATCAGCAGCGAGCTACGGCTGGTGAGGGCATGCGCATGGTTATCCGCGAAGCTGCCGAGGGCGTGTCCGTAGTCGGAGTGACCGTCGTAGGTGATCAGCTCCGCTTCCTTCAGCATCCGCGACATGGACTCGCCCAGATCGGACCCTGCGGCGAAATAGTGGGTGACCTCGTCGGCGGTGTCGATGAACGCGAACACGCGCACTCGGGAGAACTGCTCGCGCAGGGCGTGCACGAGCAGCAGCGTGAAGTGCGAGAAGCCGGCGACGGAACCGGAGACGTCGCAGAGCACGACGAGTTCGGGACGCGCCGGACGGGGCTTGCGGTTGACCAGGTCGATGGGCACGCCACCGGTCGACATGGACTTGCGCAGTGTGCGCCGCAGGTCGATGGCGCCGGCACGAGCGCGCCGGCGGCGCGCCGCGAGACGGCTCGCGAGCAGACGCGCGAGCGGCATGACGCTGCGGCGCAGCGCGACGAGTTCCGCGTCGGACGCGCGCAGGAAGTCGACCTCCTCGGCGAGCTTGGGCACCCCGTACTTCTCGACGCGTTCGCGGCCGAGCTGCTCGGCGGTGCGTCGGCGGGTCTCCCGTTCGACCATCGCCCGGAAATCGGCGATGCGCTGGGCGGCGGTGCGCCGCGCGACCTCGCTCTCGTAGGCGGCGTCGTCGCGTTCCTCGCGGGTGCTGTTGCCGAGCAGTCCCTCGAGGATCTTCGTGAGCAGGGTGTCCGGGGAGACGTCGCGCAGCGCCTGATAGGCCGAGAAGGAAGGGCCGTTCGACGACGCATACTGGCCGAGTTCCTCGACGATGGCGGAGACGAGCATCTCGGAGGCCTCGAGTGCCTCCGGCGACTCGTCGGACAGCAGCTCGGCGATGAGGTCGCGCAGGGCTTCGAAGTCGACCTCCCCCGTCGGGGTGCGCGGGATGCTCACCTGAGGGTCGGTGGACTCGCGGCGTCCGATCGCTGGCGGGAACCACAGGTCGAACAGGGCGTCGAAGGTCGGCCGGTGTGTGGACCGGCGGAGCAGGGTGCACGCGAGGCCTTCGCGGAGGGCCTCCCGATCGAGGAGATCGAGCACCGTCATGACCCGTCCGGCGTCGACCGTCTCGGACGGCCCGACCGCGATGCCGCGGCGGCGCAGCGCCTCGACGAATCCGACCAGGTGCCCGGGCAGTCCGTGGGGTGCCGGGGGCGCCTCGGATCCGGGAAGGTGCGCGGCGGCCATGTCAGTTCAACCGGAGCTCGGCGGCAGCGCGGATCTGGTCGGACTGGTGCTTGAGGATCACGCCGAGCGTGCTGCGCAGCGCGGTGTCGTCGAGGGTGTCGAGCCCCAGTGCGAGCAGGGTGCGACCCCAGTCGATCGTCTCGGCCACCGACGGCACCTTCTTGAGCTGCATGCCGCGGAGCACGCGGACCGTGCGCACGAGCTGGTCGGCGAGCGCGTCGGGCAGATCGGGGACCCGGCTGGCGAGGATGCGTCGTTCGAGGTCGGCGTCGGGGAAGTCCAGGTGCAGGAACAGGCACCGGCGCTTGAGCGCTTCGGACAACTCGCGGGTGGCGTTCGAGGTGAGCACCGCGAACGGCTTGCGGGTGGCCCGGATGGTGCCGAGCTCGGGCACCGTGACCGCGAAGTCGCTGAGCACCTCGAGCAGCAGGCCTTCGATCTCCACGTCGGCCTTGTCGACCTCGTCGACGAGCAGCACGGTCGGATCCTCGCGGCGGATCGCGGTGAGCAGCGGCCGCGACAGCAGGAACTCCTCGGAGAAGACGTCCTCCTTGGTGCGGTCCCACGACTCGCCCGCCGCGGCGGTCGCTCCTGCCGACTGGATGCGCAGGATCTGCTTGGCGTGGTTCCACTCGTACAGCGCGCGGGATTCGTCGACGCCCTCGTAGCACTGCAGGCGCACGAGTTCGGCCTCGGAGGTTTCGGCGACGGCACGGGCGAGCTCGGTCTTGCCCACGCCCGCGGGTCCCTCGATCAGCAACGGCTTGCCGAGGCGATCGGCGAGGAACACCGCGGTCGCGGTGGACTTGTCGGCGAGATAACCGGTACCGGCCAGACGATCGACGACGTCCTGGACGTCCGCGAAGATCGGCGGGGTGGTGGGCAGCGCACGATCCACGCTGGTTCCTTTCGTCGGGCCGGTCTCGATCAGGCGGGGCGGGTGTGGCCGTCGCCCCACACCACCCACTTCGTCGACGTCAGCTCGGGCAGACCCATCGGACCGCGGGCGTGCAGCTTCTGGGTGGAGATCCCGATCTCCGCGCCGAATCCGAACTGCTCACCGTCCGTGAACGCCGTCGAAGCGTTGACCATAACGGCTGCGGCGTCCACGCGCGTCGTGAACTCCCGCGCAGCAGCGAGGTCCGAGGTGACGATCGCCTCGGTGTGACCGGTGCCGTAACGGTCGATGTGGTCGACGGCGGCGTCGAGGTCGTCGACCACGGCGAGGGCGACGTCGAGCGAGAGGTACTCGTCCGACCAGTCCTGTTCGGTCGCGGGCACGAGGCCGGGCAGGTCGCCGTGGACCGTGACGCTGTGTTGCTGGAATGCCTGCAGGAGCTTCGGGACGGCGGTGTCGGCGATCGCCTTGTCGACGAGGATCGTCTCGGCGGTGTTGCACACGCTGGGCCGGCGGGTCTTCGCGTTGATCACGATCTTCTCCGCCATCTCCAGATCGGCCGCGGAGTGGACGTAGACGTGGCAGTTGCCGGTGCCCGTCTCGATCGTGGGGACGGTCGCGTCGCGCACCACCGCGGCGATCAGACCGGCGCCACCGCGCGGGATCACGACGTCGACCAGGCCTCGGGCCTGGATCAGATGCGTGACGGACGAGCGGTCGGCGCTCGGCAGCAGCTGCACGGCATCGGCGGGGATGCCCCGGCTCTCGAGCGAGGCGCGCAGCACCTCGACGAGCGCGGCGTTGGAGCGGGCCGCGGACGACGAGCCGCGCAGCAGCGCGGCGTTGCCGGACTTCAGGGCGAGACCGAATGCGTCGACCGTGACGTTGGGCCGTGCTTCGTAGACCATGCCGACCACGCCGAGCGGGACGCGCACCTGGCGCAGCTCGAGACCGTTCGGCAGCGTCGAGCCGCGGACGACGCCGCCGATCGGGTCGGGCAGTCCGGCCACCTGGCGCAGGCCGGCGGCGATCCCGTCGATCCGGGCGGAGGTCAGGCGCAGGCGGTCGAGGATGGCCTCTTCGGTGCCACCGGCGCGGGCGGCCTCGATGTCCTCCGCGTTCGCGGCGAGGACGGTGTCGGCGGCGGCGAGCAGAGCGTCGGCCGCGGCGTGCAGAGCCGCGTCCTTCTCGGTGGTGGTGAGCAACGCGAGACGACGGGAGGCCACGCGGGCGCGACGCGCGGCTTCGTGGACGGCCTCACGGGTGTCCGTGCCGGCGTCGGTCGCAGCTGAGTCGGGGGTCACGGCAGTCATGTATCCAGCCTAGTCGGGTCCTCGCGGAAGCCGACAGGCCGTGTGCCGTCAGCGCAGGCCGGTGCCCCGCGCCAGCGCCGTCTCCACCAGGATCGACAGCAGCTCGGCGTACTCCACTCCGGTGGCCTCCCACATCCTCGGATACATCGAGATGGAGGTGAATCCGGGCATCGTGTTGATCTCGTTGATCACCGGTCCGTCCTCGGTGACGAAGAAGTCGACGCGGGACAGGCCGTGGCAGTCGAGGGCGCGGAACGCCCGGACCGCGAGTTCGCGGATCCGGTCGGAGGTCTCTTCGTCGAGCTTGGCCGGGACGTCGAACTCGCAGACGTCGTCGAGGTACTTCGTGTCGAAGTCGTAGAACGCCTCGTGGTCGCCGGAGGTGTCGGGCATGCGGATCTCGGCGACGACACTCGCGCGGACGTCGCCGTCCGGGAACTCGAGCACGCCGCACTCCACCTCGCGGCCGATGATCGCGGACTCGACGATGACCTTGGGGTCGTGCTGCCGGGCCTTCGCGACGGCGTCGTCGAAGGCGGCCCAGTCGGCCACGCGACTGATGCCGATGGACGATCCGCCGCGGGCGGGCTTGACGAAGACGGGCAGGCCGAGGCGGGTCTTCTGCTCCTCGGTGAGGGTCGCGGTGCCGGGACGCAGGACGATCTGGAAGCCGACGGGCAGGCCTTCGGCTGCGAGCAGTTTCTTGGTGAACTCCTTGTCCATCCCGGCGGCGCTGGCAAGAACCCCGGGACCGACGTACGGGATGTCCGCGAGTTCGAGCAGACCCTGGATGGTGCCGTCCTCGCCGTAGGCGCCGTGCAGGACCGGGAACACCACGTCGACCGAGGCGAGCACCCGGCCGTAGGAGCCCTCGTCGAGGGCGACGATGTCGCCACCGCGGGTCGGATCCGCGGTGAGGACGAGATCGGAGCCGTCGCCGGCGACGACGGGCAGTTCGCGACCGGCCGCGGCGAGGCCGGCGGGGTCCGCGTCGCCGAGGACCCATGCGCCCTCGGGAGTGATGCCGATGGGCACGACCTCGTACTTCTCCGGATCCAGGTTGCGCAGGATGCTCCCTGCCGAGATGCAGGAGACGGAATGTTCGTTGCTGCGACCACCGAAGACGACGGCCACCCGGGTTCGGGGCGTACTCACGTGTCGAACCGTACCGGGTGGCGATCTCCGCGTGTCGAGCGAGTCCTACGCGGGTGGGGCCGGACACCCTGCTATGTCTCCGCGGGCTCCGGTCTCCCTCGGTGGAGGGTCGTCTCCTTCAGCGCCGCGTCGAGATCGGCGAGCAGATCCGCGGTGTCCTCGATTCCGCACGACAACCGGACGAATCCCTCCGGCACCGCATCGCCCCATCGTGCGCGACGATCCGCTGTCGTGTGGATACCGCCGAAGCTGGTGGCGGGTGCGACGAGCGTGGCCGCGCGGACGAAGCGGTGCACCTCGTCGCGGCCGGGTAGCCGGAAGGTGACGAGGGGGCCGAAGCGGCTCATCTGGCCGGCCGCCACGGCGTGGGCGGGGTCGCCGGCGAGTCCGGGATAGCGGACGTCCGTGACAGCGGCGTGCTCGAGCAGCATCCCGGCGACGGCGAGCGCGTTGGCGCACTGCCGTTCGAAGCGCAGTCCGGCGGTGCCGAGGCTGCGGTGCGCGAGCCAGGTCTCGAAGGGTCCCAGCACGGTTCCCGACAACAGTCGTTCCCGGTCGATCGCGGGCAGCAGTTCGGGATCGGCGACGGCGATGTATCCGAACAGCAGGTCACTGTGTCCGCTGAGCGATTTCGTCCCGCTGGCCACCACGACGTCGGCGCCGAGGTCGAGGGGCAGCTGGCCCAGGGGTGTGGCGGTGGTGTTGTCGACGAGCAGGAGCGCGTCGGAGACGTGGCACGCGGTCGCGATCGCGCGCAGGTCGACAGTGTCGAGGCCTGGATTCGACGGGGTCTCGACCAATACGACGGAATTGTCGGGAGCGGTCACCAGAACGTCGGTCAGGGTGCCGTCACCGAACTCCGCGACCGACATCTCGACGACCTTCACTCCGTGCGGCGCCAGGAATTCCTGCGCGTACGCGCGCACCTGGTAGTAACCGTCGGAGGGGACGACGACCGTGCCGCCCGGGGCCACGAGGGATCGCAGGGCGACCGTGATCGCCGACATTCCCGAGCCGACGACGCGGGCGGCCGAGGCGTGCTCGAGGTCGGCGAGCGCCGATTCGAGTGCGCGCCAGCCGGGATTCGAGGCCCGCGCATAGGTGTCGACGTCGTCGCGCTCGTCCTCCCCGAGGAGATACGGCGCCGCGAAGACCGGTCCCGCCTGCAGCGGGGAGCCCGGAACACCCTCGTGTGCAACTGCCTTCACACAGCGAGTCGAATCGCCCGTCATGCCACTCATTCCGGCTTGATCCGGCGTCCGAGCAGCTGCCCGATCGCGTCCTGCACCGACATGCCTTCGTGGCACACGCGGTGCACGGCGTCGGTGAGCGGCATCTCGACGTCGTAACTCGCTGCGAGGGCGCGGACCGAGGTGCACGACTTGACCCCTTCGGCCACCTGACCGTGGGTGGCCTCCTGCGCGCTCTCGAGGGACTCACCGCGGCCGAGTCGTTCGCCGAACGAACGGTTGCGGGACAACGGGGACGTACATGTGGCGACGAGATCGCCGACACCGGCGAGACCGGCGAGCGTGGCCGGCTTGGCCCCGAGGGCGGTTCCGAGCCGGGTGATCTCGGCGAGACCGCGGGTGATGATGCTCGCGACGGTGTTCTCACCGAGCCCGACCCCGGCGGCCATGCCGCACGCGAGGGCAATGACGTTCTTGCAGGCGCCGCCGACCTCGCAGCCGATGACGTCGGAATTGGTGTACGGTCGAAAATACTTTGTGGCGCAGGACTTCTGGATCTCCATGGCGCGGGTGGAATCGGGGCACGCGATGACGGTCGCGGCCGGTTGTCCCTCGGCGATCTCACGGGCGAGGTTGGGGCCGGACAGCACGGCGATGCGATTCTGCTCGGCGCCGGTGACCTGACCGATCACCTGACTCATGCGCATCAGGGTGCCGCTCTCGATTCCCTTGGCGAGACTGAGAAGTGTCACGTCCGGTCCGATATCCGCCTTCCACGCCTCGAGATTGGTGCGCAGGGTCTGGCTCGGGACGGCGAGGACCACGAAATCGGCGCCCTCTAGGGCCACCCGATGATCGGCCGTCGCCTTCAGCGAGTGCGGCAGTTCCACACCGGGCAGATAGTCGGAGTTCTCGTGCCGCTCCGCGATGCCGCGCGCCACCTCCTCGCGCCGCGCCCAGATCGTCACGTCCGTTCCGGCGTCGGCCAGCACCTTGGCGTACGCCGTCCCCCACGAACCCGCGCCCAGAACTGCTGCTGTGGTCACGCCATCCTCACTCTCATCCGATGCCCGGCACTCACGCTCGCGATCGGCCTGGAGCGGGCGGTCGCGACCGGTTCGGTCCGGGCGGTCACCACCCACGGTCGCACCCAGTATCGCGCAGGCTCCACCGACACCGCGCCGGGTCGGAGGACGGACCGCACACGACCCGGTCGCACCGGGCGGTCGTGCGGTTCGTCACCTGGCGCGACCGTGCGATTCGATACTGATGGCACAATCGGGCAATGCCCGCGACGCACGTGCTCGTTCCCGTCAAGGCCCTCGGCCTGGCGAAGTCGCGGCTCTCGCACGTCCTCGACCCGGCAGCACGGGAATCACTGGTGCTTGCGATGCTGCAGGACACCGTGACGGCGGCGCTGTCCGCCGGAGACGTGACGGTCACCGTCGTCACCGCCGACGAGCGGGTCGCGGCCGCGGCGCTGGACTGCGGCGCGGACGTCCTCCCCGATCCGGTGCGTCCCGACTCCCCCGACCCACTGAACTCCGCACTGCTCGCAGCGGCCCGCCGGGCGCGGGAGCACGCACCCGGCGCCGAACTCGTGGCGTTGCAGGCCGACCTTCCGTCCCTGCGGCCCGAGGATTTCGTGCTCGCACGCGAGACTGCGCGGCGGACCGGAACGGCCGTGGTCGTCGACCACACGGCGAGCGGTACGACGGCGTTGCTGCACTGCGTGAGCGGCACCCTGCCGCCACTGTCGTTCGGTCCGGGATCGGCCGGTCGCCACATCGATGCCGGTGCGTACCCGGTACCGGACGCCCTCCCCGGACTGCGACTCGATGTGGACACACCGGACGATCTTGCCGCCGCACTGCAACTCGGCGTCGGACCGGCCACCGCGGCCGTGCTCGACACGGTCGAGTTCCCCCTGTGCCACCCGTGCGACAGCGCTGCAGGGAGCCGTCGCTCTGCAACAATGAACTCGTGACCAACGGCGATTCCCCCGATCCCACGAGTTCCGAGCACGCGGCACCATCCGGTGCCGCACGACCCGCCGGTCGCGTAGCGACCGCCACCAGCGCCCCTCCGGCCGCGACGGGACTGCAGTCGAGGACCGATCACGACAACACGCTTCCCGTCGACCGCTATCTCAACCGCGAACAGAGCTGGCTCGATTTCAACGCCCGCGTTCTCGCGCTCGCGGAGGACACCTCGCAGCCGTTGCTCGAACGCGCCAAGTTCCTCGCGATCTTCGCGTCGAATCTCGACGAGTTCTACATGGTGCGGGTCGCCGGGCTGAAACGTCGCGCCGAGACGGGGTTGTCGGTCCGGTCCGCGGACGGCCTGTCCCCGCGGGCCCAGCTCGCGCTCATCGCGTCGAGCACGCGCGAACTCGCCGGGCGCCAGGCGCAGGTCTTCCTCGACTCGGTCATGCCCGCCCTGGCGGCCGAGGGCATCTCGATCATCCGATGGGCGGATCTGACCGAGGACGAACGTCGACGGCTGACACAGTATTTCGCCGAGCAGGTCTTCCCGGTCCTGACGCCGCTCGCGGTCGATCCCGCCCATCCCTTCCCCTACATCAGCGGCCTGTCCCTCAACCTCGCTGTCACGGTCAAGGATTCACAGTCGTCCGGTGAACACTTCGCGCGTGTGAAGGTGCCCGACAACGTCGACCGGTTCGTCCGGGTCGATCGCGCGGGTTCGTCGCACGGGCTGCCGGCCTTCCTCCCTCTCGAAGAGCTGATCGCCGCGCACCTCGACGTGTTGTTCCCGGGTATGGAGATCGTCGAGCACCACGCCTTCCGCGTCACCCGCAACGCCGACTTCGAGGTCGAGGAGGACCGCGACGAAGATCTCCTCCAGGCCCTCGAACGCGAACTCGCCCGGCGGCGCTTCGGTTCTCCCGTGCGCCTCGAGGTGTCGGACGACATGACCGAACACATGCTCGACCTCCTGCTGCGCGAACTCGACGTCGATCGGGTGGATGTCGTCCAGTTGCCCGGCCTGCTCGATCTGTCGTCGCTGTGGCAGGTGCACGCCGTCGACCGGCCGGATCTCAAGGACGCCCCCTTCGTGCCGGCGACCCATCCCGCCTTCGGCGAGCGTGAGACACCGAAGAGCGTGTTCTCCACCCTGCGCGAAGGCGACATCCTCGTCCACCATCCGTACGACTCGTTCTCCACGAGCGTGCAACGGTTCATCGAGCAGGCCGCAGCCGACAGCCAGGTCCTCGCCATCAAGCAGACGCTGTACCGGACGTCGGGCGACTCCCCCATCGTCAACGCCCTGATCGCCGCTGCCGAAGCGGGCAAGCAGGTCGTCGCGCTCGTGGAGATCAAGGCGCGCTTCGACGAGCAGGCCAACATCAAGTGGGCACGCAAACTCGAACAGGCCGGTGTCCACGTCGTATACGGACTCGTGGGTCTCAAGACGCACTGCAAGACCTGCCTGGTCGTGCGGCGCGAGGGTTCGACGATCCGCCGTTACTGCCACATCGGCACCGGCAACTACAACCCGAAGACCGCTCGTCTCTACGAGGACGTCGGCCTGCTGACATCGTCCCCCGAGATCGGCGCCGACCTCACCGACCTGTTCAACACCCTCACCGGATACTCCCGGAAGGCGCAGTACCGCAATCTGCTCGTCGCACCGCACGGGGTCCGCAAGGGCATCATCGAACGCGTCGAGCGTGAGATCGAGCACCACGAGGCCGGTCGCCCCAGCGGGATCCGGCTCAAGGCCAACGCCCTCGTCGACGAGCAGGTGATCGACGCGCTCTACCGCGCGTCGCGGGCGGGGGTACGGACCGAGGTGGTCGTGCGCGGGATCTGCGCCCTCAAGCCCGGTGTGCCCGGCCTGAGCGAGAACATCACGGTGCGCTCGATTCTGGGGCGGTTCCTCGAACACTCGCGGTTGTTCCATTTCCGGGGCAGCGACGAGTACTGGATCGGCAGCGCCGACATGATGCACCGCAACCTCGACCGTCGCGTCGAAGTGATGGTGCAGGTGAAGAACGCCCGGCTCGCAGCGCAGTTGGACGGCATCTTCGATTCCGCGCTCGACCCGGTCACCCGCTGCTGGACTCTCGAGGGCGACGGCACGTGGACGGCGTCCCCGGAGCCGGGAACCGCTGCCCGCGACCACCAGGTCGAACTCATGCGTAGCCGCGCGTCCTGAGGTGGAGGGAACGTTGACCGAATCACGCGACAAGCCCGTGAAGGCCAACATCTTCGCGGCGGGCGCCGTCCTGTGGCGTCCTGCGGCGGACGACGCTCCGCACGATGCGCAGGTCGCGCTCGTGCATCGTCCGCGCTACGACGACTGGTCCTTCCCCAAGGGCAAACTCGACGCGGGTGAGACGGCCGTGATCGCCGCGGTGCGGGAGATCGAGGAGGAGACCGGATTCCGCGCCGCGCTCGGCCGCAGCCTCGGGAAGGTCGTCTACCCCGTTCCAGGGCACCGCAAACTCAAGCGGGTGGACTACTGGGCGGCGCGCTGCCTCGACGGGCGGTTCGCGCCCAACGACGAGGTGGACGAATTGCGTTGGGTGTCCCCCGAAGAGGCATTCGACCTGTTGTCCTACCCGATGGACCGCAGCGTCCTGCGCCGGTTCCGCCGGGTGCCGTTGGACACGACCACGGCGCTGATCGTGCGGCACGCCAAGGCCGGAAGTCGGAAGAAGTACAAGGGCGACGACCGTTACCGGCCCCTCGATGCGTCCGGACGGGCGCAGGCCGAGGCTCTCGTTCCGCAGTTGACGGCATTCGGCGGCGACAGCGTGGTGTCCGCCGACCGCACCCGGTGCATCGCCACGGTCGAACCGTTCGCCTCCCGGCACGGACTCGAGATCGCGATCGCGCCGTCCCTGTCGGAGGAGGAGTACCGCGCCGATCCGGACCGCGGCCGCAAGCGGGCGTTGGAGATCGCGTCCGGTCCCGGCACTCCCGTGATCTGCAGTCAGGGCAAGGTGATCCCGCCGCTGCTGGAGTGGTGGGCCGAGCGCGACGGTCTCGCGCTGCCTCCGGCGCGGAACCGGAAGGCGAGCATGTGGGTGTTGTCGCTGCGCGGGGATCGTCTCGTCGCGGCCGACCACATCGACAGTCCGCTTCCGACGGGCCACCCGCCGGTGGACGACGAGAGCATCTGACCCGAGTACGCACGACGGCGGCCACCGGACACCCCGGGGCCCCCGCGCGACACCACATCGGCGGCGGCCCGGGGGGGCCCCCCGAGCGCGGGGGT